>CAYSCE010000037.1:0-15046 GCA_964429475.1 uncultured Bacteroidaceae bacterium
GAAAGTGGTTGTTACGACATTCCACCGTTCCGGCCACAATTAGCCCTCGAAGAGTTCTGAACTCTTCGAGGGCTTTTAAATTGGCCGGAACATGGAACCGTCGTAACATCAGCAAAAGCAACGGTCCCATTTCGCCGCGGCGAACTTTCGCTCCTTCGTCGCTTTCGTACGTTGGAATGTTGTTTTTGCTCTGTAGTTTGAATTTTGAGACAGCTTCGGTTACGCTAATTATTGTACTTTTGAGCGGTAAATAAATTCGTTGTGGGAAATCTCCGAAGTTTGGCAGGACAGACAGCCGTGTATGGCATCAGCAGCATTGTTGGCCGCCTGCTCAACTATTTTCTTGTCCCATTGTACAGTCGCGTTTTCCTTCCGGAAGAATCTGCCGTATATGTCGAAATGTATGCCTATGTCGCATTCTTCATAGTTATTCTGACGTATGGAATGGAAACGGCCTTTTTTAATTTCAATCAGAAAGAAGAAAACAAAAGCCGCGTCTATTCTACTACACTCACTTCGCTTTTTACATCAAGTGCATTGTTTATTGCAGCAGCATTGATTTTTGCGGAGCCCATTGCATCTATGCTGCGCTACGGTGATCATCCCGAATACATTCAATATTTTGCACTGATTGTTGGTCTCGACGCTTTTACAAGCATTCCTTTTGCGAGGCTGCGCGCAGAAAACAAAGCACTGCGCTTTGCAGTCATTAAGCTGGTCGGTATTTTTGTCAATATAGGATTGAATCTTTTTTTATTGCTGTTGGTTCCATATGTATACAAAAATTTCTCATGGGGTCCTGCAATGCTATCGTGGATCAGCGATGGAGAGCCGGTTGTAGGACATATTTTTGTTGCAAATCTTGTTGCTTCACTTGTTGTTTTTGTTTTGCTCATTCCCGATTTATTCAAAATTAAATTTGGTTTTTCTTTTTCACTGTTGAAAAGGATGTTGTCGTATGCCGCTCCATTACTCATTCTTGGACTGGCCGGCATCGCTAACGAAACCGTTGACCGGATTTTATTGAAATATATTTTGCCCGAAGATGTGGCCATGTATCAGCTTGGAATCTATGGAATGTGTTTTAAAATCGCTATTGTGATGTCCATTTTCGTTCAGGCATTCCGCTATGCAGCCGAGCCCTTTTTCTTTGCACGGCAAAAAGATGCGGATGCCAAACAAACCTATGCCGACGTGATGAAATACTTTGTCATTATTATGACTGTTATGTTTCTGGCCATCATTCTGTACATGGATATTGTAAAGCATTTTGTCGGCGAAGAATATTACAGTGGATTGAAGATTGTTCCTATTTTACTGTACAGTCACGTTTTTCTCGGCGTTTTTTACAACCTAAGCATATGGTATAAGCTCACCGGACAAACACGTTTTGGTGCATACATAAGTCTCATCGGAACTGCCATTTCAGTTGGGCTGAACATCGCACTGATTCCGGTTATCGGCTACATGGGCAGCGCCTGGGCCAACTTTGCCTGCTACGCAGTGATGATGGTTATTTCGTATTTCCTCGGACAAAAATATTATCGCGTACACTACGATATGAAGCGCATTTTATCGTACATGATTATCAGTGCCGGATTGTATTTTGTTTCGGTGTACACCACGCGATATTTATTCGCCGACAATGTCGCACAGCGACTGGTTTTCAACACGCTCCTGCTGATGGTGTTTCTCATTTACATCGCTTTTTCCGAGCCGCGGTTGAAGAGGATGCTGGTGCGTAAACAGGGCTGATTCAGTTGGCACACACAGTTCCCGGTCACAGTCCTTCAATGCGCTTTTATGAACTTTGCAACTTTCCATTTTATGAACTTCTTCAGTGCCGGGATCTCTTCGAAAACCTTCGAAGCATTCACCTTTTTATCCGCGCATTTTAAGGATTATTCTTTTGTAAAGTCATTTTTTAGCATTACTTGCTAGCGGGTGTTGATTGCCGCAAAATTGTCAGGCCTACTGTAATTTTTTTCTTTCAATATTCTCTCGTGCCTCAATCAGTGCTTTGTGCAGCTTTTTTTCGAGCTCTTTTTTGGGAGGTAAATCTGTCCAGTATTCGGCTACAATTATTCCATCTTTGTGCAATTCCAATAATTCAATTTGCTCTTTGCTGGCTTCAGCACACAAAATTAGCCCAATCGGCTTTTCTTCTCCTTCTTGCTTCTCATGACGATCAAGCCATTTCAGGTATAGTTCCATTTGTCCTTTATCCTTCGCCTGAAATTTTCCAATTTTCAAATCAATTGCAACCAGTCGTTTGAGTTTCCTGTGAAAAAACAACAAATCAAGGTGGAAATCTTCTCCATCAATGATCATCCTTTTCTGGCGATCAACAAAGGCGAAGCCCTTGCCTATCTCAAGGATGAATTTTTCTAACTCATAAAGGATGGCCGTTTCCAGATCTTTTTCAAGAAAGTCGGATTTCAATTCAAGAAAATCAAGAATATATGGATCTTTAAATGTGTTTGTTGGAATATTTTCGGAGTTTACCAATTGCGAATTTGCTATTTCTGACCGTTCAAATGCTTTACGATTTATTTGTTCTCTCAACTCCCTTTTTCCCCAGTTTTGTTCAATGGCGTTTTTGGCATAAAAAAGCTTGGATTCTATGCTTTTCAATGGTAATAATGTCAGAAAATGTGACCAGCTTAATTGTCGTGCCAGCGGAACGACAATTTCGGAATCGGGGAATTGTTCAGCAAACTGAATCATTCTTCTGACATTTTTCTCTGTAAAATTGCGCCCAAAGTCCTTTTCCAATTGTGCAGACAGTGTCGACACAATTTGTTTCCCGTATTCAGCACGTTTGTTTTGCAGAATATGCTCCTGAATGCGTTTGCCGACCTGCCAAAAAAGAGTTGTAAGTGCACAGTTTGCATATGATACAACCTGTGATTTGCTTTGTTCAATGAGTAGTGATAACTCTTGATAAAGCTGCACTTCTTTTTGTATTACGATGTTGTTTTTGATCATTTCATACAAAGTTAAATATTTTCCGAATCTCATATCAATACAATATGCTGAATAATGAACACGGAATTCCGCCAGCTGGCGGACAGGCTGTTGGGTGTAGGAGTACAGTAGCAGATTATTAATAACTTCAAGTTACACGCCCACATCCACCAGCTCCGAAACGCTCACTCCGAGCGCATTGCTGAGTTTCAGTAATGTTGAAACCGTTGCATTTCGTTTTCCTTTTTCCAGTTTTCGGATATGTGGTTTTTCGCTATCCATCAGCGATGCAAGATCGGACTGAGATAAATTTCTTTCCTTTCTGAGCGCGACAATCCTGTCTCCCAGCTTCTTCAGAAATATATCTTTTTGATCTTCCATTATTTGTGCGAAAAATCAAAAATCTGATAATTATCCCCAAATAGAGGGATAATATACTGCCTCTCTCGATTTTTCTTTTATATTTGTTGCCTTAAGTTAGGATTCTGCAACCATTTATATGCAGAAGGCGGATTCCGAAAAGCCTTATGAGTAGGAAAAATTTAAAGCAAAGCATCATGTTAAAGACGAAAAATGTATTAAATGGGGTTGAAGAATTTTTAATTACCGCTCTTAACGAAGTAGATGCAGAATATTATGAAATGAGATACGATAATGTTGTGGGAGGTTTTCAAAAACCCGAGCGAGTTTTTAATGCCGAGCTTTATCATCAACTTAGGAAATTGCAGGAAGATACTATGAATGAAATATTCAAAATACACCCTGACTTGGTTGAGCTTCCTTTGAAATTACATTTAGAATTAGTTAAAGTTCCATCCTCTTATGATAGTACTAATCAATGCATTGGAGATTTTTATCCAAAAAAGATTTCACCAGATATAGTTTTTCATGGTGGACAAAATAATAGGAAGAAACAATTGCTTGCTGCAGAATTGAAAATGGATGGTGCTAATATTGTCAATATTATTAGGGACTTTCAAAAATTATTGTTTTACAAATTGTCATATTTAAAATTTAGAAATGCTGTCTTTATTTACACAGGCACAAAATCAGATATTGAAGAAAAACTCATACATGGTCTTAGCAAGCATATGCTGGAATGTTTGATGAAAAACAAAATAGTCATTGCAGTATGCGAAAAGAAAAACAAAAAGAGAAAATGGTCAATGTATGAATTTGACAGTAACCAAATTGTATAATAACCTTATAAAAATTGAAACCATGAGAAAATCTTTAATATTCGGCTTTGCTATTCTTCTTGTATTGATCGCACATGCCCAAATCCCATCCTACGTCCCCACAAATGGCCTCGTTGGCTGGTACCCGTTTACCGGCAATTGCAATGATTTGAGTACCAATGCCAATAACGGAATGAGTATGGGTGCTACATTGACCACTGACAGATTTGGCAATGCTGATTGTGCTTATTCATTTGATGGTGCTAGTAATTATATCTGGGTGCCAGGTGCTCCGTTTACTGCACCTCCTTATACTATTAGCGCATGGGTTTATGTTGAGGATTTATCTAAAAGTATTATTGTTGGCCTTGGTGAAATTTCTTCTGTTGCTGGAAGATTATATTTTACAGCATCGTATTCAAATACTGGTTCTCCTGCTAGTGGGTGTGATGGGATTTATCATAGTTTAATTGACACTAGTATTATTACTATAAATACTTGGGTTAGTATTACTGTTGTTTCTGAAATTTCAAATTGGTACTCTCCTGATTTTTATATAAATGGTGTTAAATATACATCATATGCAGTTGGTGAATCTATAGTTACTGTTGGTCCTGAAATTAACAACACTGGTTTTAACATCGGAAAACACACAGGAACAGGTTCCTCGAAATATATGAAGGGTAAAATTGACGACCTTGGTTTCTGGAACAGAGCTTTGGATACAACCGAAATACAGTCGCTGTTTACGATGGTTGGTGTTGAAGAAATTTCAAATGTATTGAAAATTTCTGTTTATCCAAATCCCGCATCAGATTTCATTACCATCAATTCAAATCAATCGTTGTCAGAACAGGCGTATACGATTTTCGATGCATCCGGTAAAGTTGTAAAAACCGGTGTTTTGCAATCGAATGAAAACCGGATTGACATCAGCAACTTCTCAAATGGTTTGTATCTGCTGTTTGTAAACGGGCATCCAGCACAGCGTTTCAGTGTTTTGAAAGATTAGAAAATTGTGCTATAGCCACCAAGGCACCAGGTCACGAAATTTTTTTGTGTCTTTGTGGCAATAACTCTGAACACCCCACTGAATCAGTCTTCACCGCAGGTGAAGGGTGATTCGCATTTGCGAAAATTGAAATGGCCGCTGAGGAATTTTTATGATTTAATCTGTGCAAATCTGTTCAATCTGCGGACAAAAGAGAGGACGTGCTTCGCGTGAAACGCGACATGTCGGAGGTTTTCCGGGAGATCCCGGCGCCCTATGAACACCGAACAGCGAACAAGGAAGTGAGAATCATGAAGGATATTTACTTCAAATTTACTTCTTACTTCATCATTCCTTGTTCATGATTCAGTGTTCTAATTTTGTGTCTTCGTGTTTTAGTGGCAAGCAATATTCCGCGTTTATCTATGTTGTTTTCCGCTATTCAGCGTATTTCCGCGTCTTAATGAAATTGTGCCTTTGTGGCAATATCCTCTATTTTCACTAATTTCGCAAAAAACTTTTCAATGGCAAAGACCATCCTGTCCGTTCCGAAAGGCACACGCGATTTCTCTCCAGCGCAGATGGCGCGCAGGAATTATATTTTCTCCATTCTGCGTTCGGTGTTCGAAAAGCATGGATTTCAGCCCATCGAAACACCATCGATGGAGCAGCTGTCCACGCTGATGGGCAAGTACGGCGAAGAAGGCGACCGCCTCATTTTCCGCGTACTCAATTCAGGCGATTTCATGAATTCGGTTCCGGCCGAAAAAGAACATACCAGCAGCGAAGTCATTAAACATATTTCAGAAAAAGGTTTGCGTTACGACCTCACCGTACCATTTGCACGCTTTGTTGTGATGAATCAGAACGAAATTTCGTTTCCTTTCCGCCGCTATCAGATGCAGCCGGTGTGGCGCGCCGATCGGCCACAGAAAGGACGTTACCGCGAATTCTATCAGTGCGACGTGGATGTCATCGGCACCCGCAGCCAGATGGAAGAAGCCGGTCTGATGGACATTCTTGATTCGGCGTTTCAGAAACTGGGCGTAAACGTAATGTTGAAAATCAACAACCGCAAAATTCTGCAGGGCATTGCCGACGCACTGGGTGTGAGTGAACTCTTTGTTGAATTCACGGTTTCGCTCGACAAGCTTGATAAAACCGGATGGGAAGGTGTAGGCAAAGAGCTGATTGAGCGCGGCTTTCCAACTGATGTTCCGCAGAAACTCATGGACATCATGCAGCCGGTCAACAGCAATGAAGCCATGTTGACGCAGTTAAAGAAATATCTTGTTTCCGAAGCTGGCATGAAAGGAATTGCTGAAATGGAGGAACTGCTTGGTTTTATCGATGCGCTTGAACTCAAGTCGCAGGTGAAATTCGATGTCAGTCTGGCGCGCGGACTAAGTTATTATACAGGTGCCATTTTCGAAGTGTCGGCCTGCGATGTAGCCATGGGCAGCATTTGCGGAGGTGGCCGCTACGATGATCTGACGGGCATTTTCGGCTTGCCGGGTGTTTCGGGCGTAGGCGTTTCGTTTGGTGCTGACCGCATTTACGATGTCATGATGGAATTGAATCTGTTCCCCGAAAATATAAGTCGCACAGCCGATATTCTGTTGATTAATTTCAGCGAAGACAGTGCGGCAGGTCTGATGAAAATGGCGAAGAAGCTTCGCGAAAACGGCATTGCATGCGTGGTGTATCCCGAAGCGGCCAAAATGAAAAAACAATTTTCCTACGCCGATGCCTACACATTTCCATATACGCTCATTCAGGGCCCCGATGAAAAAGCAGCCGGCATTGTCACGCTTAAGCAGATGAGCAGCGGCAAGCAGGTGCAGGTGAGCGAGACGGAGTTGTTTTCAACCGACTTGACTCAGCTGGAATTGTTGTTTGTTTAGTCAGTTATGAATTTGCTGAAATACTGATTCAGCAGCTCTTTGATCCATTCAATATTTTCGGGTTTTTCCGCCAGTGCAGAGGCTCTTTTCTGTCTACTGTTGGAAAAATACTTGCCGTTAACGATCCTTCCTTCTGGCTCTGCAGCTACATAAATGCTTGTCTGAGCGCCTTTTTTTGGCGAGATGGTCAGTAGCATTGTAAGTCTTTTCAGAAATCCCGGAAATTTATCAAAGAGTCTGGTGTTTACAACTCCGGGATGTAGAGCATTCACATTAATGTTGTCACTGGCCCACTCGTCAGCGAGTAATTTTGTTGCCAATAAAATATTCAGTTTGGAATTGCTGTATGCTTTTATGTGCTTGAATTTTTTTCGTGACTCCGGGTCATCTTTATTGATTTTTCCCATCCTGTGGGCTGCACTTGACACCATAACAACTCTGGCGTTTTCTGAAGCTTTCAGTTGAGGATACAGTTGTTTTGAAAAGTAAACTGGTGCCAGAAAATTAACCATAAACATTTGCTCAATTCCGTCGGAAGTTTCGGTGAATTTGGTTTCCCATGTTCCGGCGTTGTTGATCAGAACATCAATTGATGAAAAGTCTTTTTGAATATTTTCGCTGCACTTTCTGATGGATTCAAAGGATGACAAGTCGCAGAAATAGCCTGTTATATTGTTGTTGCCTGACTTTTGCCGGAGCAATTCCAGCGTATCCAATCCTTTTGTCTCATTGCGCCAGGTAATACCGATTTTCCATCCGCGAGCGGCCAGATCAAGAGCCGTCTCAAAGCCAATGCCCGAAGTGGCTCCTGTAATTAAAATGTTTTTCATATGATTAAAATGTTTTTCATAGCAATTCATTAAAAAAAGGCTTCCATTGAGGAAGCCTTTTCGGAAATATTTGTAAGGACTACAAATTCATAATAAAGTACTGCATAATCTGATACACATCGGGCCCAATACTGCCCTGAACATGGTTGTGGAACGTTGTGTAATAGATGGTGCCTGAACCACCAGCGCAGTCACCAACATAATCGCCGTGTGCCAGGTGAGCCGGCAATGCATTGACCGAAATGGTAATGGTGTGCATGTTGGCAGGATTTCCAGGAGGAATGTGGCAGATGGTTACCCAGCCCTGATCGAGTTGTGCGCGTGTGCTGGCCTGTGTCGGGAAATTCATACGGGCAGCAAGCGGACCATAGGTCACAGGATCCTGAATCAGGATTTCCCATGGTGTGGTCAGGTCTTTAATAATTTCCCAGGCGCCGAGGTCATATTCAACATCGATGGTTGTTTTTCCCAGGAAAGCCTGAATCATGGTGTCGACAATATTTACCTGATACAGCATGGTTGAAGGTCCTTCTTTGTCGGTGCAGAGAGTAGCGTCATCAATAAAGCCACCAACTTCGGGTGAGAGGCATCCGGATTTGGGATTGGAGTTGCTTACCGGCTGATGTTTGTGCGGTGTGAAATTGACTGGGTTCATGGCGAATACATTGCCGTCACCGGTCAGATATTCAACGGCATAATCCGAAGCGTAGAGGTTTCCGCCGTTCATGACATAGTCATTCAGATTGGCGTATTTGGTGCTGTCCATAGCGCCTGATTTTCCGCAATTGAGGAAAATAGCTCCGTAAGTGGCCAGCAAAGCCGGATTGTTAAGGTCGGTAACATCAAGCATGTCGGCTGTATAGCCCATCGAGTCAATCAGAATGGTTTCAATCTGATCGTAGGCTCCCGGTATATAGGCAAATTCAACTGCCTGGGCAACTTTCAGATAGTTGTCAGGGATTGCCGTTACTTCGTCGGCTTTAATCTCAATAGTGTATTGGCTGCGGAACAAACTTCCGTCGCCTCCCTGTACGTTTATTACTCTTTCACCTTCAGGAGCACGGAGGTAGAAGTAACCGTTTTTATCGGTGCGGACAATAAAAATTTCGCCTTCAACATCAATAAAAACATTGGCAGCAGGAATGGGAACACCGCTTGGTGTATAAACCGTTCCCTTCACATAACCATAATTATACGTGGTGTCATCGCCTTCTTTGTCTTTCTGGCACGATGAAAACATCAATACCAGCGCGATGACCAATGTTGAGAAGATAAGTTTTTTCATATGGATGTGTTTGTTGATTTTCAAATTAACCGTTCAAAATACGCAAATCGCCGGCAAAATGCAAACGATTTTTCTTAGATTAGATAAATAGCTAAAAGTCTAATTTAAAACAATAAAATTTTTAGTCCAAAAAAAAGAGCCTCTGAGGAGGCTCTTTTAAAGATTAGGCTGAGAAAATTATTTTTCGTAAACCACTTGTTCTTTTATTTCGGTTTTGGCATCGCGTACCGTAATGAAATAAGAACCTGGTGCAAAACGGCTGAAGTCAATTACAATCGAACTTCCGGCGCTTTGAGTAATTACTTTTTCGAATACCAGCTCACCAATAGCATTTTCAATTTTCAGCGAACCGTTGTCAATGGCCTGCCCGAAAGTAATATTAAGGTTGCCGCTGGTCGGATTCGGATAGAAGGTTATGCTGGTTGCACCGTCTTCACCAATAGCATCGACGACAAATTCAATGGCTCCGGACTGCGATGTACAGCCATTGCCATCTGTTACGACTACATAATACACTCCGTTTGTCAGCGGTGTAAATGTTTGTCCGATGGCTCCTACAATCGCGCCGCTTGTTTGCTCATACCACTGGTTGCCGGTAGCTGAAGAAGATGTGAGGTCAACACCGTCGGTGGTAATGGTAACCGGAGCAACTGTAAATGTACTCACTGTAATCGGATTGGCATCGACAATGGCCGGCATAACACAGGGTTGGGTCGATGTCATTGTACAGGAAATTACCTGACCGTTCGAATAGGTGCCATTCAGCGTAGCGCCCGTTCCAACAGAAACACCATCAACAAACCATTCATATGTCGGAGCTGTTCCGCCATTGGTTGCTACAGCCGTGAAGACTTTTGCAGTTCCCGGACAAACCGTTCCGGCCGGTTGCGAAGAAATAGCAACAGAAGGAGTCAGGTTGGGATAAAGATCCATGACGACGGTATTCGAAGTGGCCATCACCGGTGATACACAAGGAGCGGTGGATGAAATCACACAACTGACGATATCGCCATCGGTGAGTGTGGTTGATGTAAAGGTGCTCATATTGCTGCCGACATTGGCGCCATTCACCAGCCACTGATACGATGGAGTTCCACCGTTAACAGGTGTGGCGGTGAAGGTAATGGCTGTTCCTTCACAAACACTGTTGGTCGATGCGGCAATCGAAACGGATGGTGTGACGGCCGGGTTGACAACCATGGTAATACTGTTCGATCCGACTGTTGAAGAAGAGGCGCAGCTGGCTGTCGAAATCATCGTGCAGGTTACAACATCGCCGTTCTGCAACATCGAACTGGTGTAGTTCGGACTGTTACTGCCCACATTGGCGCCGTTCAGCGTCCACTGATAGGAAGGCGTTCCGCCGTTGACAGGAGCAGCTGTAAATGTAACAGCTGTGCCGTAACAGATTGAATTGTTTGAAGCGGTTATTGAAACAGCAGGTGTAACGGCAGGTGTTACAGTCATTGTTATGGAACCCGATGTAGCTGTTGACGGGCTTGCACACGATTCCGAAGAAGTCATGACGCAGGTTACAACGTCGCCGTTACTTAAGGTTGAATTGTTATAGGTTGCACTGTTGCTTCCGACATTGGAACCGTTCAGTTTCCACTGATAGGTTGGCGTGCCGCCGTTGGTTGGTGTTGCAGTAAACATGACCGGTGTTCCGGAACAGATGCTGGTTGCACTTGCTGCAACAGAAACTCCGGGTGTCAATGAGCTGCTGACAGTCATGTTAACCGGGGTTGACACGGCTGAAACAGGTGAAGCACATGAAACCGATGAGGTCATGACGCAGGTAACGGCATCACCGTTGGCCAGCGAAGCATTGGTATAGGTAGGACTGTTTGAACCGACATTGGTGCCATTCAAATTCCACTGATACGTAGGTGTTCCGCCGTTTGTCGGAGTTGCAGTGAAGGTTACGCTGGTTCCTGAGCAAATCGTTGATGAAGTTGCAGAAACAGCCACTGAAGGAACAACGGTTGTGCTTACGATCATTGTGACAGGAGTTGATGTAGCTGTGGTGGGCGAAGCACAAGCTGCGCCGGAAGTCATTACACAGGTTACAACATCGCCGTTATTCAGGGTGCCATTGGTGTATGTGGCGCTGTTGGAGCCGACATTGGAGCCGTTGAGCTTCCACTGGTAAGCTGGTGTTCCGCCGTTGGTCGGTGTTGCCGTGAAGGTAACACTTGTTCCGGTACAGATGGTTGTAGCTGAAGCGCTGACTGCAACGGAAGGAACAACAGAAGTGTTGACTGTCATGGTTACCGGTGCTGATGTGGCACTGGCAGGCGAAGCGCAGGTTGCAGTTGATGTCATGACACAGGTAACAACATCGCCGTTGGCCAGTGCGGCATTGGTATAGGTGGTGCCACCGGTTCCGACATTGGTGCCATTGAGCTTCCACTGATAGGTCGGTGTTCCGCCGTTGGTTGGTGCTGCAGTGAAGGTGACACTGGTGCCCGAGCAAATGCTGATTGCAGAGGCTGATACTGCTACTGAAGGCACCACCGAAGTATTAACAGTCATGGTAACCGGTGTGGAGGTGGCCGTTGTTGGTGAGGCACACGAGGCCGAAGAGGTCATGACGCAGGTGACAACATCGCCGTTGGCCAATGCTGCATTGTTGTATGTGGCGCTGTTGGAGCCGACATTGGTGCCATTGAGTTTCCACTGATAGGCTGGTGTTCCGCCATTGGTCGGGGTTGCCGTGAAGGTAACACTGGTACCCGAGCAAATGGTTGTTGCTGATGCTGCAACCGACACAGCCGGAGTAAGCGTACTGCTGACGGTCATCGTTACCGGCGAAGAAGTGGCGGTAGTGGGAGATGCACATGTGGAGGATGATGTCATCACGCAGGTAACAACGTCGCCGTTTGATAAAGCTGCGTTGGTATATGTGGCGCTGTTGGAGCCAACATTGCCTCCATTGAGTTTCCACTGGTAGGCTGGGGTTCCGCCATTGGTCGGTGTTGCCGTAAAGGTTACGCTGGTTCCCGAGCAAATGCTGGTAGCAGATGCGGCAACAGCAACAGAAGGCACAACGGTTGTACTGACTGTAATCGTCACCGGTGATGATGTTGCAGTGGTTGGAGACGCACAGGATGCCGAAGAAGTCATCACACAGGTAACAACGTCGCCATTGGCCAGTGCAGCATTTGTATAGGTTGTACCGCCCGTTCCGACATTGGTTCCGTTCAGTTTCCACTGATAAGAAGGTGTTCCGCCGTTGGTGGGTGTTGCGGTGAATGTTACACTGGTTCCTGAGCATATTGTTGTAGCTGATGCTGCAACTGCAACGGAAGGAGTAACACTTGTATTAACCGTCATGGTTACCGGTGTCGAGGTCGCTGTGGTTGGCGTAGCACATGTAGCGGTTGATGTCATGACACAGGTAACCACATCGCCGTTGGCCAGTGCTGCATTTGTATAGGTTGTACCACCCGTTCCGACATTGGTTCCGTTGAGTTTCCACTGATAGGTGGGTGTTCCACCGTTGGTCGGAGTAGCTGTGAAAGTAACACTGGTTCCCGAACAAATGCTTGTTGCTGATGCAGCTACTGCAACCGAAGGAGTAACGGGAGTACTCACACTCATAGTAATGGGTGTTGAAGTAGCTGTGGTTGGAGAAGCGCAAGTGACGGTCGATGTCATCACGCAGGTGATAATATCGCCGTTGGCCAGCGCCGCATTGGTATAGGTGCTTCCGGTTCCGACATTGGTTCCGTTGCGTTTCCACTGATACGATGGTGTTCCGCCATTGGTTGGTGTGGCTGTGAATGTAACGCTGGTGCCCGAACAAATGCTTGTTGCTGAAGCACTTACCGCCACTGAAGGAGTAACACTGGTGTTAACCGTCATGGTAACCGGTGTCGAAGTTGCCGTTGCCGGTGTTGCGCATGTAGCGGTTGATGTCATGACACAGGTAACCACATCGCTGTTGGCCAGTGCTGCATTGGTATAAGTTGTGCCGCCGGTTCCGACATTGGTTCCGTTCAGTTTCCACTGATAGGATGGTGTGCCGCCGTTGGTTGGTGTTGCGGTGAAAGTTACACTGGTTCCCGAACAAATGGTGGTAGCTGATGCTGAAACAGCAACGGCTGGAGTAACAACCGGATTAACGGTCATTGTTATTGTTGAAGATGTAGCTGTCGTGGGCGAAGCACAGGTGGCATTTGATGTCATCACGCAGGTGATGGTATTTCCATTGGTCAGGGCTGCATTGGTATAGGTTGGGCTATTGGTGCCTACGTTGCTGCCGTTGAGTTTCCACTGATATGTCGGAGTTCCGCCATTGGTTGGCGTTGCCGTGAAAGTAACACTGGTGCCGGCGCAGATGGTTGTTGATGATGCAGAAACAGCCACTGACGGAGTTACCACCGGATTAACGGTCATGGTAATTCCTGTGGATGTAGCAGTGGTTGGAGACGCGCAGGAAGCAGTTGATGTCATCACACAGGTTATTACATCGCCATTGGCAAGGGCGCTGCTGGTATAAGTTGCACTGCTGGTGCCAACATTTGTTCCATTGACTTTCCACTGGTAACCGGGCGTCCCGCCGTTGGTTGGCGTTGCCGTGAAAGTAACACTGGTACCCGAGCAAATGGTTGTTGCAGAAGCAGAAACAGCTACCGATGGCGTTACTGTTGGATTAATGGTGGCAACACAGGGAACGCGCGATAACGAACAACCTGCACCCTGAACCGTCCAGTTGAAATAGGATGGATACACGGTAGCTCCTGAATTACTGCCAGTAATACTTACAATCCCGGCAAGTGTATATGGATAGGAAACGCCACTGGTCAATCTCAGCAACCTCGAACTGGCAGGAGTAACTAGTCTGTAACCGGTTCCTGCCGGGATTACCCAATTGAGGGGGACAGTTGTGGCAGTCGTACCAATGGTTACAGTTGTTGATTGAAGGGTGGTACCGCTACTGTTCTGTAAAGAAATGGTTACAGTGGAACTTGTTTGTCTTTGAGCAACGACCGAAACAAGTGTCATTTCCTCATAAACATCAAAAATCAGATAATCTGCGTTTGTGGAAGAGGTACCCGCAAGAGCAGGACCTACATTTTGTGAAGTTTCCGGAATGTTGTTTTCAACATAATAAGTAGTTGTTGCACTGATGCTCGGAGTAGTATAACTGGTGCCGGTTCCGAGATAATTTCCACCGGTTGCGGCATCGTACCACTTCAGTGTGTTGGCACCGGTTGCCGTCAGGGTAACCGTTCCTGTACCGCAACGCGAAGCGCCGGTTGCTGTGGCATTGGTTGGCAGAGTGATGGTAATGTAACTGGTTTTTACCTCAGAGTCATTACCGAGTGCATTGGTGGCAGTCAGTGTGACAGTATAGGTTCCACTGGTGGTATAAGTATGAGAAGGATTCTGTGAAGTTGATGTCTGTCCGTCACCGAAGTTCCAGAGCCATGAGGTTGGTGTATTGGACGACATGTCGGTAAACTGAACAGTTCCTGAACAGAACGGAGCAGTAGCATCAGCCGTGAAATTGGCTACTGGTGCCAGCGGACCGGCAGGCAGCTGGAATGAATAAACCCTGGTTTGACGGCCAGATGTAGAAGTAATATATTCGCCGGTGTGCCAGAAAGTGATACCATCCGGATCGAGTGATGTCTGCGAATAGTCTCCGTATCTGTTGTAAGTTGACTGAGACGCCGATCCAGCAACAACCTGTGTTTCGGTAAAGGTCATGGTCCCCAAAGCATCTCCGGCCAATCGCCCGGTATAATACAAACTGGGATAATCACCTGCAGAGGCTGATGATTTTGCAAAGCACAAACCAATGCTGCCGTTATTGTCCATGGTCGCACTGCTCATCCAGCGGGTATCGGTGTCGGGAGCATAAATGCCCTGCTGATACACAC
>CAYSCE010000038.1:0-15044 GCA_964429475.1 uncultured Bacteroidaceae bacterium
TCATTGAGCAGGCATTCAGCATCAATACTACAAATTTCCTGAGGCGACAAATCATAAACATCAGAAATTTCAAGAGCGTTTGATAGTATTGAATACTTGGAATAATTGATTTTTGTAGAATTTATTCCTGCATCAAATATCAGCAAACTGTTGGTCCCAATAAATGGTACAACCCGGCAATCCATTGCCTCAAAATTATTATGGGACTGGTTTTGCCCATTCAAACCATTAAAGTTTGTTCTCGTAATATCAATATAGTATGGATTACTTCCTTGAGTGTTATCCATGTAAAAAACAATTCCGGTATCGGAAAGGAAAGAACCTGAGCGATTAATTGAGAGAAACGTGGCTGTTTTATTGTAGGTGTTAATTTTTTCGGAGAACAATGTGTCGCCAAATTGATTCCACCAATAAGCTTTCAACAAAGTATCGCTTTGCACAACTGTTGTAACAATTCTACCATCATTCAAATAATGTCCATTCGTTAAATCAAAAGATGGGAAGCCGTCTGATTGATAATATGAGCTGTCAAATAAGACATTTCCAAAATAATTGAGTTTAACTATTCTAAGATGTGTATTTGCTGCAGCGCTTGTAACGAATGCCAAAATACTGCTGTCGGTTGTTTCAACAATGTATTCAGGGGCATCATATACACCTGAAAAACCTATATTCCACGCCCATTTTTCATTTCCTGCAGAATCGATTTTAAGGATATAAGCATCTGATGATCCATCAATTTTTTGGCTGATTCCTGATAAAACATATCCATTGTCGCAGGTTCTTATAAAATCAAATCCATAATCTTTTTCAGAAGTGCCATAGGTCTTCATAAAATACGGAGACTGAGCCACAACCACCTGACAACTCAAAAACAACAGCACTATGTAAATGATACTTTTTTTCGTAGCGTTTAGTTTTGATATTGTACCAAAATTAAAAGAAATTTTTGAATACAAATAAATTTATTTTGTGCTGAGAGTGATTGACGAATTCCGTTTTTCCCCTCGCAGGTTAGAACAGATGTATCTGTTTTTGTCGTATGTTTTTTCGACCAGAGATAATGTCCGGCTGGTTTTTACTCTCCCGGAATGAATTAAAATTTGGCTTAATTATTGTTAATCGGCGGGCTTTTAAAATGAATACAGTATGTTGATCCACAGACTTTTACTATTGACGGTAATGTTGTTTTCCGCATCTATCGCATTTAGTCAGGCCGGCACGAAATATATTGTTTTTGGCAGAATTTCGGATCCGGACGGTAATCCTGTTGCGGGAGCGCATATTCAGGAGTTGCAGTCTCAGGTGGTAGCTGTTTCGGGACGCGATGGGTTATATGAAATGACCATTGGTGCTTCGCCGGCAGTTCTGCAATATTCATTTGTGGGTTATTCCACTGTAAGGGACAGCCTTTCGGCCGATGAACTGAAACAAAGTTCTACGGGGCGGATTCAGCACGATGTGTTTCTGATTCCTTCATCCGAAGAATTGCAGGTGGTTGAAATTACAGATTCACCATATGACCTGGTGTATAATAATCCGGATGCGTGGGTTAACGATTTTTGTTTTTTGAGTGAAAACGAAATTCTTTTGTTTCTGAAAGAAAAAAACAAATCGTTTCTGCGTGTCATAAACACAGCCGGGACACTACAACATGAATTACAGATTCCTTTTTCCGCCAGCGAATTGTACAGCGATTGTTTCGGAAACGCGCATCTGGTGGGGCAGGACTCGAGCTGGCAAGTATATGTTTCCGATGAGACCGGACTTGTTTTATATCCCGCCATTCCGGTCAGGATGCTGAAAAGTCAGTTGCAGCCTTGTGTGTATGTGAACGATGCTTATTTGTATGTCCGCTATATGACGGCCTATAATCAGTCGGCTGCATTTGTTCAGATCAATAAAATCAGCAAGGCAAAAAAACTGATTCAAACGGTTGCCGATACGGCGGGTGTGGAGAAAATCAAGGCGCTGCTTGGCGATATGCAGCAAGCAGCTGAAACGCAGGCTTCGAAAAAGAGCCGTGGCAGCGCTTTTCAGGAAGCAGCACCGGTTATGTCGCCGGGCGTTGTCCGAAGCAACACTCAGGTGGCTGAACTCGGATACGATCCGTTTGCAGGTTTCGAGGATCCTTTTTATCCGGTTTCCAACGAAATGTTTGAACTGTATTCGTGGTTTAATTTTTCCGTCAGTCACGAAGTGAGGGCTTATCTGTACAGCGTATCAAACAGTGTGTATGTGTTCGATCTCGTCAAAAATGATATCACGCGCTACAACGGAAGCGGGCAGGCTGTTCACATGGTCACGATTGATGAGGCTGTTCCGGATCTGGACGAAAGCACCCTGATGCAGGATTTTGGGAAGCAACATGTATTTCTGCTCCGGACACAACATGGCCTTGCAAATGTCAGAATCCTTGACCCGGAGCTGGGTACAGCGGGTGCTGAATATAAAATCAGCTTGCATATATTTCCGCAAAAATTGAAAATAATGAATAACGATGTGTATTATTTATATGGCGGCCAGATCAACAATGCAAAAAAATCATTGTACCGGCAGCACTTGTACTAGCCTTCAATAGTGCTACAGAGGCTGATTCCGGGATGTGTATCCAGTTTCACCGGATTATTTATCTTTGTCTTTGATAATTTGCCGATGAAGCGCCGACTAATAAAAACATGGATGGGATACATTGCCCTGGGGATCATTATCCTGATGGCGCTGGTGGCTATTTTCGGATATTTTATCATTCCCGATCCGACCACAGATGCCAATAGCCAGCATGTTGAAATTGCGCTTCAGAAGCCGGGTTTCAAATGTACTTTTCTGGAAATTCCGCTGCAACATATTGAAAAGCCAGGGTTCTTTGAAAAGATGCTGGGTGGAGAACCGCTTTCGAAAACGTCCAGAGCCATTTATTCATGCTACTTCCGGCACGACAGTCTTTTTGTGGAATTATATACAGGCCTTACACCAAATCAGGGACTCACCGAGGCGTACGATTGCCGGCAACTGGTTTCTTTGTGGCAGAGCCAACATCCGGGCATATCGGTGGGCGACGGCATGGAGCTTGAAAAACTCATTCGCCGCGAATTGATCCGTGAGAAAACATTTTATCTGGGTACCGATCGCTTCGGACGCGATTATTACAGCCGGCTGGTGCTGGGTGCGCGCGTGAGCATTACCGTTGGGCTGGTAGCGGTGTTTATTGCGCTGCTGATCGGCATTACACTGGGTGCCATTGCGGGTTATTATGGCGGCATCATCGACCGCTTTCTGGTGTGGCTGTTCAGTGTTGTGTGGTCGTTGCCAACCATTTTACTGGTCATTGCCATCACTTTTGCACTGGGAAAAGGATTCTGGCAGATTTTTGTCGCCATAGGGCTTACCTTCTGGGTCGATATTGCGCGCGTGGTGCGGGGTCAGGTCATGTCCATCAAAGAACGCGATTATGTCGAGGCCGCACGTGCTCTCGGAATCAGGAACAGAAAAATTATTTTCCGGCATATATTACCTGGCATACGCGGACCGGTTATCGTGCTGGCTGCATCATCGTTTTCATCGGCCATCATGACCGAAGCCGGGCTGAGTTTTCTCGGTATCGGTGTGCAGCCGCCGGTTTCCACCTGGGGTGCCATGGTGAAGGAATACTACAGCCATCTGGTCCTCGACAGTGCGTATCTGGCTTTGTTGCCGGGTTTGGCAATAGTGCTTGCAGTTATGGCATTCATGATTCTCGGCAACGAACTGCGCGACAACCTTGATGTGAAGGGGGTTTGAGGTGGTTTGCCACTAAGGCACCACTTGTCACATTTTACGTGAAGGCACGAAAAACCAGGTCCACGGATTACACGGATTACACGGATATTTTCCTCCCTCAGCAGCACAACTTGATTACACTGTTGTCAATAATTATTACTGCGTAATAATTATTGACTGGTTCAGTGTTTAAATATCTCCGTGGAAACAGCTTCAGCCTTCGGCTGAAGCTGTTTCATCCGTACAAAATCCAAAGACCTGCAGAGGGTGTTTAAACAGTGAAATCCGTGTAATCAGTGGACAGAAGAAGATGGGGCACGCGTCTGGAGACGCGCGCCAGTCGGGTGATATTGATTCTGCCACAAAGAAGTCGAGGCTCAAAAATATTTTGTGTCTTTGTGCCTTTGTGGCAACACTATTTCTTCTCAGCTACCACGAACATGATATCAAATGTATTGATGCCGATATACAGATTGTTTTTTGCGGGAGTCATTTGCCTGCGCTTTTTCAGAAAGAACAGCGAATACCAGATTTGTCGCAGACTGCGGTAAACAGCGGGGTAGGACACCTGAATAATATTGAACCCGTTTTTTTTCAGCAGTTGCCGCATCGATTTTTTTGAAAAATAATGCAGGTGTGTTGGCGGATGAATCATGCGCCAGCGGCGTCCCTGCAAGGCCGGAAGCAGACGCCCGATGTCGCCGGTGGTCAGATATAAACGTCCGCCTGACACAAGTTCTTCGTGTATTTTTTTCAGAAATATTTCCGGATCAGGTAAGTGTTCAACCACGTCCCACATGAACACCGCATCAATGCTGGATTTTGGAATGTCGGATGATAAATAGTCTTCGTTACGGACATCGAGCTGTAGTTGCTTTCTGGCCCAGGAAGCGGGTTCCGGCGATATTTCGAAACCGGTATACTGACAGGCAGGAAAATAATTTTTCAGTGAGTCGCCAAAGAAACCATATGCAGCGCCGATTTCGAGAACCGAGTTCATGTTGTTTCCAACTTCTTTCCGAATTTGTTTCAGGCGCTTATCGAAATTTTTCTGAATGGCTGCGCGGTCATTCACGTAGTCGAGATATTCGGCACCGTTGAAATATTCTTCGGAATATACTTCATGAAAATCGGCCGCGAAAAATCGGGGATGCGCCACATGATGACCACATACGGAACAGCGCATCAGGAGCCCGTTGTACACTTCTTTCAGCGAAGATTCTCCGCAACAGATACATGTATTATTTTTGTTCAAGAGCCGATTCCTTTATAATGTAATTGGGTCTGCGTTTGTTTTCAAGAAAGAGTTTCCCCAGGTATTCACCAATAACACCCAGCACCATTAGCTGAATGCCCCCGATAAACAACACGCTTGCAATCAGCGATCCCCATCCGGGCAGCGCCAGATGTGTAAACAAACTCACATATATGGCGTAGCATCCGTACAGCATCGCTGCCAAAGCAATTACAGAGCCCGCAATGAGCGATATGCGCAGCGGTTTTACACTGAAGGATGTAATGCCGGCGCCTGCAAAATGCAGCATCTTCCGGAAAGTATATTTTGTATGGCCACTGCGGCGTTTCCCGGCGGTGTAGGCAATGGACTTCTGATGAAATCCCATCCATGAAATCAGTCCGCGGATGAATAAATAGTTTTCGGTGATTTTCGAAAGTTCTGTTGCCACCTGTTTGCTGATCAGACGAAAGTCGGCAGCACCAGGTTCTATGCGGGTTGTACTAAGGCTATTGATGATGCAGTAAAACAAGCGCGAGGTCAATTTCTTGAAAAATGATTCGTTGCCTGAATCATTGCGTACTGTGTAAACGACGTCGTAGCCTTGTTCCCAGGCCTCGATGAGTTGTGGAATCAAATGCGGCGGGTGTTGCAGATCGGCGTCCATGCTGATGACACAATCGCCCGAAGCGTGATCAATTCCGGCTTTCAGTGCATTCTGATGTCCGAAGTTCCGCGAAAAAGAAATAAAAAACACATGGGGATTTTCCGATTTTAATTTCTTCAGAACAGATAAAGTCGCATCAGAACTGCCATCGTCGACAAAAATAAATTCAGCGGAATACTGCGATGGAATATTCGATTTTACTTCGTTGTACAACACGGGAATATTCAATTCCTCGTTGAAGCACGGAACTACCACCGAAATTTTTTTGCCGCTCATACTGCAAGTGTTTGGACTACAAACCTACTGATTTTTTTTACAACAAAAAAACTGTTTGTGCCTGCAATCTTATTCATATGATATTTCGTGGTTAATTCCGTTTTTTTGAACACGGATTAATTATCATCCACCGTGTCATCCTGATGAAGATCAGGATCTATGGTGGATGATTGCCACGCCTGCCAGATCCTGAAACAAGTTCAGGATGACACCAGGCGTGGCAGTCAATCAGATTTTTTATAGGGAAATCTTAATATTGGCGCCTTTCTCAAGAAGAATGAGTGTCCAATATTCACATAATAAAAAAACCGGCCGCTGATAAGGCGACGGCCGGTTTAATAAAATGTATTGTCAGCGGGCTTTTACAGCTCTGTTTCTTCTTCAAAAAAGTTGACACCAAACGGTTTCAGACCTTCGAGAATAGGGTTGTAATATTCGGGTTTCACCGGTACCTGAACGCCTTTTCCGGTCATTTTTCCGGTCAGGAAGAATTCAATTCCCAGTGCTAAAGGCATACCTACTGTAATAGACATGGCAGTATGCACGGTATCGGTTCCAATAATACCCATCGATGAAATGCGGCGGAATTTTTTACCATTCAGTTCATAATCGAAGGTGTGCTGCATGACCAACAGATCGAGATCTTTTTCGCCCAGCTGCCATTTGGGTTCAATAATGCTTTGCAGAATCTGCGCAGGTGTTTTGAATCCGGCTCCGACAGGCGTTTCGGTGAATAATCCAAGCCATTCCATTTTTTTGAAAATCTCACCATTGCGGTCAAGGTTGAGATACTGACAGAAATTATCTTCAACACTAACGCCTGATTTTTCTGGAAGAAATGATTCGATAAAACTGCGATAGGTCAGCTTTTCGGGATGCTCGAGTTCGTAGGAATCGTCGCAGACACCGAGTTGTACAAAACAGTTCCAGGCAGTGCAATAACCGGGACGACGCATGGTGCCTCGTACAATGGTCTGTACGTCTTCGAGCCCGTACACTTCTTTGTAGCTGAGTGAATCGCGGTTTGCATAAATTTCAAAGTCGCCGAATTCAAGCACCGATGTTTTGTCAATGCGCTCGTAGAGCCTTGTGTATGGAATGTATTTGTATTTTCCGTTGTGCAGAAAACGTGCACCGGCCTGTCCTGCCAGAATCACATTGCGGGCATTCCAGGTGAATTTGTAATTCCAAGGATTGTTGTCGAATTCAGGAGCAACGAGGCCGCCGCAATTCGATTCAAAACCAATGATGTGGCCGCCTTTATGTTTGATTTCGTCAATCACTTTCATGGCCGACATATGATCGATGCCGGGATCAACACCACATTCGTTGAAGAACAACAGGTTTTTGGCTTCTGCTTCAGCGCTCAGAGACTTCATTTCGGGTGAAACATACGAAGCAGTGAACATATGTTTTGAATGCACGAGACACTGGCGTGCCACCACCGGGTGAAACATGGCCGGCATCATACTTACAACCAGATCGGCCGATTGAACGAGGTCGCTCAGTTGTTTTGCATCAGAAAGATCGAAAGGAACAGCTTTTCCATTGGCATATCCTTCCACTTTGCGCTGTGCCAGTTCGATATCACGGTCAGCAAGTGTAACAGTCCAGTCATGCTCTATGCCTTTTTCGAGCAGATAGCGGATCATGGTTGAAGCCGAAAGTCCGGCGCCGAGAATCAGTATGTTTTTCATAATGTTGAATTCGTTGCGCAAAAGTAATACTTTATGTACTCAGCATGCTGAAAATCACCTGAGACTTGAAAGGATTTTTATTGATGAATGTCAGGAATTTGTTGTAGTGAAATGAAGTATTAAAGGATGCTTTTTTCAATTTGAAATGGCGGTTATTAGATGTAATTTTACAACGAATTCGGATGTACACTTTACGATGAACCCACGCATAGTGGCTGTTTCAAAATTTACCATTCAGCGCAAAAACAACATTCCATCGTCCGATGTGTCGAAGAAGCTGAAGGACATGGAACCGTTGTTTTTACGTTTGTTACGACGGTTCCATGTTCCGGCAGTAAAGTCAGTAAAGAGCTGAAAAGTCCCCCGGAACGGTGGAATGTCGTAACAAACCGCTATTTTGCGACAGCCTCTGGGGATTAGGATTAGTCTCGCCAAGGACTTGCGAACCAATCAATATTTTATGTAGAAAAATGTTGTTGTTTGTGCATAAAAAAACCGGTCAGATTTCTCAGGCCGGTTTTATAATTTCATTTCAGTGGATCTTACATACCAAGTTTTTTCAGTATGGCAGGCGGAACGCCTTTTTTATTTACCAGCATATCGGTGGTTTTCATCATAACATATGCTTTT
This sequence comes from uncultured Bacteroidaceae bacterium, assembly GCA_964429475.1. Classification (GTDB taxonomy): domain Bacteria; phylum Bacteroidota; class Bacteroidia; order Bacteroidales; family DTU049; genus GWF2-43-63. The sequence continues at coordinate 8,264 of CAYSCE010000038.1, forward strand.
GAAGCATAGAAATAACCATCATATTTTCCGGTAGTATTCCAGCTGTTTTTTACTTTGTAGTATTCTGTTCCATTCTGATCGGTGGCTGTTCCGATAATGACGATACCGTGGTCATCGGTTGTTTTGAAATTGTCAAATTCAGCCTGACGAAGTTCCTGAGTAGGAGTGATTTCTTTAATGGGTTTATCGAATGAATAGAGCTGAGTCGATTTGTCTTTGGCAGACATTTTATCCCATTTTTCGCGGTCAGTTCCGGTAAGATCGGTGCGGTTTGCATCGGGAACTATAGCCACACCATTGGTCCAGCTGAAACCTTTTTCCGAAACATCGCTGGCCCAGGCAACGGTATAACCTTTACTTACGGAATAGTCAATAATATCTGTGAGGTCCTGGATGGTTACATTCCATGTCAGATCCATGCTCCAGTTGTCGGGCACTTCCAGCACAAATTCCTTATAGAAAGGATGGTGCGAAAATGAGGTCACCTCAATATAATCATCGGTATTCAGGCCAAGAGATTCCTGGAAGGTTTTCGGCGTATATTTTTTACCATCATATACAAATTCGGTAGGTTCTGGTCCGAGATACGCATCGAGAATGGCGATGAAACCGTTTTTCCATGCGGTAGTGGGAACAGCTTCTTCGTTTTTGGCAATGGCATCCATGTAGCCTTTCAGTACGGCGTCGAGTTCGCTGTGGTCGAATTTATCGGTTCCGTAGTTCAGACCCGGATATGCTGATTCCGGCACGCTGCCATATTTATTCATGACATTGGTCACATCGTGAAATGCGCCGCCACCGCCAAAATTGAGTGCACCGTGAAAGCGCACGTAGCGTTCGGCTTTGTCAATATAGCTGTGACGGATCACAAAAGCTTCGGACAGATCATATTCGCCTTTTCCCATGCGGAGTAATTCAGCTTCGAAGAAACCCAGTGCCGAAAAGCTCCAGCAGGTGCCCGAACGGTACTGATCCTTCACCGAAGTAGCCTTCAGGGTTTTGGTGTCAGTGAATTTGTATCCTTCTTCTTGCGCTACAACTGTAAATCCTGCGAAAAAGATAAACAGCCAGCTTAATAAAATGAGTTTTTTCATGTGAAGATTATTTGATAGCAAAAATAGGATTTTTTAATTCTATGGGAGAAAATATTCATCAAAACCGAACAGAATATATACCTGCCGGCCGAAATTGACGACAATCGGGAATAGTAAAAAAGCCCGGAGAGGAATCCCCGGGCTTCACATTACCCACCATGAGAGTTGTTCAAACAAAAAGAGTGTTGAAAAGAACAGTCTTGAACCGAACTCTGAATAACTAACGCCCTGTTTTATCCCGATATTGCCCTGATTTCATATTTTATCAATATTTTTTTCTGTACTTTCGTTTAAAAATTCGACCATGCAGTTTAAAGATATTCCGGGTAATGTTACTGTGATCAATAAAATGATTGCTGCTGCCTCGGAACAACGCATTGCCCATGCTCAAATGTTTGTTGGCCCGCCCGGGTCGGGAAAACTGATGCTGGCATTGGCCTATGCCCAGTTTATCAATTGTCAGAACAAACAAACCAATCCCCCGGGTAAAGACCTCATTGCCGATAGTTGCGGCGAATGCCCTTCGTGTCGCAAATTTGCATCGATGGAGCACCCCGATCTGCATTTTCTGTTTCCGGTGGTGAATATGGACGACCGCAAACTCAGCCGCGATTTTATGAATGAATGGCGCGACTACGTGAAGAAAAAATCGGGTATTGTAAACCTCAACTCATGGTATGAGCATATTCAGGTCGAGAACAAGCAGGGCTTTATTTCGGTGGATAATATCACGGATATTTTATCACGGCTTCAATACAAAAATCACGAAGCTAAAATTAAAGTGATTATCATCTGGATGGCCGAAAAAATTCAGTATGCAGCTGCTCCAAAAATTCTCAAAACACTTGAAGAACCCAGTGATAATACATTGTTTCTGCTGATAGCCGAAAATCACGATCTGATTTTACCCACCATTTTATCGCGTGTTCAGAATATCCGAATCGAGGCTCCATCGTCGCAGCAGTGTTTCGATTTTCTGCGAAACGCTTTTCCTTCCAGACCCGAAGACGATGTGTTTGATGCCATTTACAACAGCGAAGGGAATCTGGAAAAAGCCTATGATTATTTGCAGGATCCCGATGAAATGATGATGATTTCGAAGTTTTTCCGTGACTGGATGCGCACTTGCTTTGCCCTGAACGGCAAAGGTATCTTTGAAATGTCGGCGGAATTCAGCTCTTTCGGACGTGAAAAACAAAAACATTTACTAACCGAGAGTGCACGCAAGCTGATGAATACCTTTCAGCTGGGACTCAAAACAAAAGAAATCAAATTTTATAATCCCGAAGACGATAAATTCTTCAGCAAATTTGCTGCATATGTCACCAGCAAAAACCTTGATTTTTTCTGTAAAAGCATTGATGAAGCCATTTTTCATATTGAACGAAACGGAAATCCGAAGCTGATTTTCACCGATCTCAGTTTCGACATTGGCCGCGTGTTCAGGCTATAGCTTTCAGCATTCAGCCGTCAGTATTCAGCCATCAGTCCGCCGCGGCGGCTTCTGATTTCGCATCTCTGATTTCGCATCTCTGATTTTGTATTTCCGATTTCATATTTCGTATTTCGTATCTCGTATTTCGCATCTCCAACGTCGCTCATACTTGTCACGTTTCACGTGATTATCACATCGGCGAAGCCGCACATCCGATCGCTATCGGATTTCATATCTCCACATATAGTATCTCGTCTGTCCCTTTTCGTCCGCCGCGACGGCTTCTGATTTCGCATCTCTGATTTCACATCTCTGATTTCGTATTTCTGATTTCGTATCTCGTATTTCATATTTCCACATTATATTGTACATTTGCGCCTTATTATTATGAAGATAGACAACTGCCATATTCCGAACTTCGTTGCCAGAGGTCTTTGCGTGAAGCAGAAAGACAATACGAGCGAAATGACCTTTTGTAACGGTAACTGCAAAGTACCGGTTGAATCTGCTTTTGACAATATTAAAACCGTGGGTGCAGCCCTGAATTTTGATTGCGTTGAAGTACGTTTCAAGAATAATCACAAAGACTTTTTCCGCCTGAGTCAGGGACTGGATGTTGAAGTCGGCGACATTGTCGCTGTTGAAGCATCGCCTGGACATGACATCGGCATCGTTTCCATTTCGGGGCCTGAAGCCCTGCGCCAGATGAAACGCAAAAAAGTGAACCCGACCGACGTACAGCTGAAAAAAGTATATCGCAAAGCCAAACCGGCCGATGTCGAAAAATGGTATCAGGCCATTGAGCGCGAGCATTCAACCATGCGCCGCACCCTGTCTATTATTCGCGAGCTCAACATCAATATGAAGCTCAACGATGTTGAATTTCAGGGCGATGGTACCAAGGCTATTTTTTATTATACCGCCGAGGATCGTGTCGACTTCCGCGAGCTGATTAAAATTATGGCCGATGAATTTAAAATTCGTGTCGAGATGCGCCAGATTGGTGCCCGGCAGGAATCAGGAAAACTGGGCGGAATTGGCACCTGCGGCCGTGAATTGTGTTGCAGCTGTTATATTCATCAATTTCAATCGGTAACCACCAATGCAGCGCGTATTCAGCAATTGTCGCTCAATCCTCAGAAACTGGCCGGTCTGTGCGGAAAGCTGAAATGCTGTCTGAACTACGAAACGGCCGTGTATCAGGATATTCTCAAATCATTCCCCGATCACAATACCGCGCTGAAAACCAAAAAAGGACTTGCCTATCACGTTAAGAGCGATATTTTCAAACAACTCATGTGGTATTCTTATTCCAGCTCTCCGGGCAATCTGATGGCTCTGCCTATTGCCAATGTGGAAAAAATTCAGCAAATGAACAAAAGCGGGCAACAACCCGATAATGTTGAAGATTTCGCCATCAGCCTCGAAAATAAAATGGAAGACGACCGCGTTGTTGGTAAGGACGATTTTTCAAAACTGGCCGACTGATGAAAAATATATTTGGACTTGTACTCCTGTTTTTGGCTGCAGGCCTTGCGGGCTGCGACAATTCATTATACAATAAAATGAAGGAAATCCCCGATGCCAAGTGGGATATGAAACATCCGGTCAAATTTGATGTTGAAATTACCGACACCAACAAAATGTACGACTTTTATGTGCTGATCAGGCATAATACAGATTATACCTATGGCAATCTGTACACATTTGTGACTACTACATTTCCGGGCGATAGTATGACCAGGGATACCATTGAATTTATTCTGGCAGAACCCGATGGTAAATGGATCGGAGATGGATCGGGATATCTAAGGTCAAACGAAGTGATGATCAGCAGCAAATTCGTTTTTCCAAAACCAGGTTTATACTCCTTCGAATTTCAGCAGGCCATGCGCGATACAGTCCTGACTGGCATCTCGGAGCTGGGTATCAGAATTACGCCAACAAAGAAATAATATATGTCTTTTAAACAGTTTGTTGACAAACTAAAAGGAAAGAATGTACCACCGGAGCATATGAAATATATCCGGCGGATGTGGCTTACGTTTTTAATCGGGGCGCTGTTCTTTTTCGTCTTTTTCATCGGTGTTTCCATTGGTATGCTTGGACCCATTCCTTCGTTCGATCAGCTCGAAAACCCACGAAGTAATCTGGCCTCCGAAATCTATTCCTCCGATCAGAAATTGCTGGGAAAATTCTATATCGAAAACCGCACAAATGTCGAGTATCAGCAGCTTTCGCCTTATCTGATCCAGGCTTTGATTGCCACCGAGGATGTTCGATTTGAAAAACATTCCGGCGTCGATGCAAGAGGCTTGTTCAGGGTTGTTGTCAAGACTATTTTCGGAGGCAACGAAAGCAGCGGCGGTGGCAGTACCATTACACAGCAGCTGGCCAAAAACCTGTTTGAACGACCCAAGGATATTTCAAAACTTCAACTGGTAACCATCAAATTCCGTGAATGGGTAACGGCCATCAAGCTGGAACGAAATTATACCAAAGAAGAAATCATTGCCATGTATTTCAACACGGTCGATTTCGGTAATCAATCGTTCGGAATTAAATCGGCTGCAAAAACTTATTTTGATAAAACTCCCGATTCATTAAAAATTGAAGAATGTGCCATGCTGGTCGGTATGCTGAAAGCTCCATCGGCATTCAGCCCCATGCGTTTTCCCGAAAAAGCTAAGGAACGGCGCATTGTTGTACTCAATCAAATGAGAAAGTACGGCTATATCACCAGAGAAGAATACGACTCACTCAAGGAAGTTCCGCTGGTAACAAGCAAATTCAGAGTGCAGGATCATAACGAAGGTCAGGCTACTTATTTCAGGGAATATCTTCGCAAAATCATGACAGCGACTGAGCCCGAGCGAAATGATTTTGTTTCGGATGAAGAATATAAGATTGCCCGTGATCAATGGGATAACAACGATTTGTATGGCTGGTGCAACAAAAACAAAAAGCCCGATGGTTCAAAATATAATCTGTACACCGACGGATTGAGAATTTATACCACCATCGACTCGCGCATGCAGAAATACGCCGAAGAAGCGGTAGCTGAACATCTTGGCAAAACCTTGCAGAATCAGTTTAACAAAGAAGTGAAAAATGCCCGCTTTGCACCGTTTACCAGCTTGTATAAAAAAGAAGATGTCGACAAATTGCTCGAGCTATCCAAAAAGCGCTCCGACAGATACATTCAGATGAAGGCAAGTGGTGCTGGTTCTGCCGAAATCGACCGCGCTTTCAATGAAAAAGTTCCCATGACGGTATTCAGCTGGAAAGGCGAAAAAGATACAGTCATGTCGCCGATGGATTCTATTAAATACTACAAATGGTTTTTGCATGCCGGTTTTATGGCAGTCGAGCCTCAGACTGGTTTTGTAAAAGCTTATGTAGGTGGAATCAATTACCGCTATTTTAAATTTGACCATGTTTGTCTCAGCCGCCGTCAGGTGGGTTCAACGTTTAAACCATTTGTATATTCTGTGGCTATGTCCGACGGACAATACTCACCGTGTACAAAAATTCCGATGATGCCCGTTACCATCGATCTGGGCAATGGAAAAACATGGTCACCCCGAAACTCAGGCTCGGTCCGCGAAGGCGAAATGGTAACCCTGCGCTATGCGCTGGCCGGTTCCATCAACTGGGCTTCGGCATATCTGATCAAACGTTCTTCGCCCGAAGCTGTCATTCGACTTGCCCGCAAAATGGGCGTCAAAAGTCCGATTCCGGCAGTGTATGCCATTTGCCTCGGGGTTCCCGAATTGACGGTCTATGAAATGGTTGGTGCTCAAACAACCTACGCCAATCAGGGTGTGTATACCGAGCCTATTTTTGTTACCAGAATCGAAGATAAGGATGGCAACGTGATTTCGAAATTTACCCCTCATCGCGAAGAAGCCATGAGCGAAGAAACCGCCTATCTCATGCTCGAACTCATGAAGGGCGTTGTCGATGGTGGTACATCAGGCCGTATCCGCAGCGTGTATAATATCAAACATCCGGTGGCCGGAAAAACCGGTACTACCGATGACAACAGCGATGGCTGGTTTATGGGAATCACTCCCGAACTGGTGGCTGGCGCCTGGGTTGGTGCCGAAGACATGCAGGTACATTTCATCAGTACCGGTTTAGGTCAGGGAGCCAATATGGCACTGCCTATCTGGGCTTTGTTTATGCAGAAAGTCTATGCCGATAAATCCATCGGCCTTTCCACCAAGGATTTCGAAAAGCCTTCCAAACC
>CAYSCE010000039.1:0-15030 GCA_964429475.1 uncultured Bacteroidaceae bacterium
CGAACCAGTGACCCCCTGCTTGTAAGGCAGGTGCTCTGAACCAGCTGAGCTAAACGCCCTTTTCCCTGCTTTGGGAGTGCAAAGGTAAATATTATTTTTGAATGACAAAAAAAAATATTAAGAACACACTCACATTGATTCCTGAAGGCACAACATAAAAAATTGTTGACTTTAACCCGCCATAAAACAAAAAAGGTCTCAATATCCTAAAGATTATTACCTTTGCAAGCGCTTTTAGGCCCCGGTGGTGGAATGGTAGACACGCCGGACTTAAAATCCTGTGACTTTCGGGTCGTGCGGGTTCAAGTCCCGCCCGGGGTACATCTAAAACACGTTGTCCGCCTGATTATGAATAATAGTCAGGCGGTTTCATTTTTAAACATGAACATTTTTGTAGACAGTTTCACCAGCTATTGCATGAATTGAGAGAAAGGCTGATTCTACTTGTCCGCCCATCATAACACGATAGTGACTGATGCCGGTGTATTAGCGTTCATAAGTAGTGCTGAGAAAAAATCTTTGTGTCTTGGTGCCTTGGTGGCCAAATTCCGTTTTCCTTTCCAAATCAGACGTCACCACAGGTGACGACGTTTTAGCACATAAAAAAAGCCCCCATTACTGGAGGCCTGGAGCGGAAGACGAGACTCGGACTCGCGACCCCGACCTTGGCAAGGTCGTGCTCTACCAACTGAGCTACTTCCGCATTTCGGACTGCAAATATACAATCCTTTTTTTATTTGCAAAAAAAAATTTTTGAATTTTTTATTCCGCCTCATAAAATATACCGACCTTTACTTTCGTTTACATTTCTGTTAAACCCCTTAACCCCCTCAGAATGAAGCCAGGAAACTTTATTTTATGTGCAGTACTGCTCGCGGGAACCGTGCTGCTGTCGGCCTTTACCCCCGGCAAAAAGAAAACGGTAAAAACCCCCGAAGGATTTGTTTTTGTTCCGATGGGCACCACCGTCGTCGGAAATGACACCGTTTCGGTGCAGGCGTTCTGGATGGCAAAAACAGAAATTACCAACAACGATTACCGTGAGTTTCTGGCCGATCTGAAGGCCAGCGGCGACATGGACGCTTATCAGAAAGCTTTGCCCGACACCACCCAATGGAGAGATAAACTGGCTTACAACGAGCCCTATGTCGAGCTCTACTTCCGCCATCCGGCCTACGCTGAGTATCCTGTGGTGAACATCTCGCGCGAACAGGCCGAAATGTACTGCGTGTGGCTGACCAAAAAAATGCGCGAAGCCTATGGCGATTACATCTACGATGTTCGCCTGCCCTATCGCGAAGAATGGGTCATGGCAGCCCGGGGTCATGATCCTGTTGCCTCTTATTCTTGGAACACTGCTGAAACAACACCCAAAAAGAAAGGCTGCCTGTACGGCGTTCCCGGAAATTATTTGAATATTGGTGCCGAATCTATTCATTTCAATGATTCTACCGGAGAATATGAAGTATTTCAAGGCTCATATGGAAATGGAATAGCTGGATGCATCAACGATGCAGCTGACATAACAGCGCCTGTACTATCCTATTGGCCCAACGGTTACGGTTTGTACAACATGTCGGGCAATGTGGCCGAAATGGTGCAGCAGAGCGATATTGTAGTAGGCGGCTCGTGGAGATCGACCGGATATGATGTACGTGTTGAAAGCACGGCGCCCTACACCGGCCCGCGTCCCGATGTCGGATTCCGTCCTGTAATCACCTATCCGGGAAAACTAAAAAATTAAAAACCTCCCTTTATAATCATTTAAATTCTTGAGTTATGAAAACAAACAAAGTCACATGGGTTATCTTTCTGCTGGCGGGATTCATAGTGTTTTCTTCGTTTGCACCGGGCAAAAAGAAAACGGCCAAAGCGCCCGAAGGCTATGTATTTGTGCCGATGGGCACTTGTCAGATTGATTCGAACGATGTTTCCATTCAGGCATTCTTTATGTCGAAAACCGAAGTTACCAACAAACAGTACCGCACCTTTCTGGCCGATCTGAAAGCAAAAGGCGACATGGATGCTTACAAAAAAGCGCTGCCCGACACCACCAAATGGCAGATGGACGCCAACAGTTACAATCAGCCTATGGTGGAGAATTATTTCAGCCATCCGGCCTACGACAATTATCCGGTAGTAAATGTATCGCGCGAAGGCGCCGAGATGTATTGTCAGTGGCTGACCAAAAAATATGAAGCTGAGAACGGGCCGCAGAAATGCGCCTTCCGTCTGCCACAGCGCGAAGAATGGATCTGGGCTGCACGCGGCGGTCTCAAAATGATTCCTTATCCCTGGGGCGGGCCTTACCTGCGCAATTCGAAAGGTTGCTACCTGTGCAATTTCAGAACACTGAATGAAAGACACATTACGTATAATTACGAAAAACAGCAATACGAGCTGGTTCCGCATGCCGCTGAAAGCTTCTCGGAAGATGGTGCCTTTCAGACAATCATCACCGGACATTATGCGCCGAACGATTATGGTCTGTACGACATGTCGGGAAATGTGGCTGAAATGGTTGCGCAGAGCGATGTTGTGGTCGGTGGCTCGTGGATGTCGCCCGGTGCCGATGTGCGCATCGAAAGTGTGGCTCCATACTCAGGACCCGCACCAACAGTAGGCTTCAGACCTGTAATGACATATCTTGGCGAATAAAAACACATAAAATGGCACCTGTCGCGGATTTGTAATCCGTGACAGGTTATACCCCGCACGGATTGCAAATCCGCGCGGGGTATAAATTTTTGATTTGTATCTTTGAAACAAAAAAACATGAGTCGTATTTTTTCTTTTCTTTTTCTGCTGTTGGTTGCAGCATCGGTATTTGCACAACAGGGACTTGATTTTACTTTCGAAAACACTGCAGCCGGTGGCAGCCTGCCCGATAAATCGGCGCTCTGGGGCAGCAATTATACCTGCAATATTCAGTCAGCCATCAAACACGAAGGAGAAAATGCGCTTGAAATGGTGCGCAATGCCGATGCAAACAAAAATGATTTCGGCTGCTTTGTTTTTTCTGTTCCGGTATCGTTTGTTGGTAAAACCGCACAGATAAAGGTCTTCATGAAATCGCAGGATGTCACTGAAGGTATTGCATCCATTTTTGTGCGCGTCGATGGCAGTGGCAGTAATTATTATTCCACCAACAGCATTTCGAATCTGAAAGGAACCAACGACTGGTATGAATTCAATACGCCCGTTTTTCAACTGGGAAAAGGAGCCGAAGTTATTCACATGGGCGTGATTCTGACCGGCAAAGGAACCGTGTGGGCCGATGATTTTAAGTTGCTTATTGATGGGAAGGATTACCTGAAAGCTCCATTGAAAAAAGGCTCTGCATTAGCTGCCGACAGCGATACTGCATTTGCAAAAGCCAGTGGTATTGAAATCGGCATTACAAATCGTGTACAAACCGACAACCTTGCATTGCTATGCAAAATCTGGGGTTTCCTGAAATATTATCACCCCGCCGTTGCCGCCGGAAAATACAACTGGGACAATGAACTTTTTCGCTTTTTGCCCACCTATCTTCCCATTGCAGACCAGAAACAACGCAATGATTCGTTGCTGGCCTGGGTTAACAAACTTGGCCCTGTGAGCGGAAAAGGAAACAAAATGAAAATAAAAACCAACACCAAAGTAATTCCCGCGCTGGAATGGATTTCGGACACTACCGTGCTGGGATCGGCTCTCAGCGCGCAACTGGTGAAAATCCGAAACACAAAGCGAAGCGACAAACATTATTATGTAGCATTTACACCAGTTCAAAACGCCGAATTCCTGAACGAACGACGTTACTCAAACATCAGCTGGAACGATGATGGATTCAGACTTTTAACGGTTTTCCGGTATTATAACATGATCGAATATTTCTTTCCGTACAAAAATCTGATCGGCGAAGACTGGCACAATATACCCAATGAATTTATTCTGAAAATGATTGCTGCCAATGATGAAACCGAAGCGCAGAAAGTTGCCCTGGAAATGATTACAAGAATCAACGATACACATGCGATTCCCACAACCAGAGAAGATTTCAGCAATGCCTTATATGGCAGAAACTATGCAAACTACAAACTGACTTTTGTTGAAAACAAGGCGGTTGTAAGCGGATATCTGAATGAGCAGATGGTGAAAAAAGACGATCTGGAAATCGGTGATATTATTGTCGACATCAATGGAGAAAGTGTGATGCAAAAAGTTGAGCGACTGAAAAAATATATGCCGGCGTCGAATGAACCAACACGACTTCACTATATATCAAAACATCTGCTGCAGTCAAACGATCGCGGAATTACCGTGACCTATGTGCGCGACGGAAAAACAGCATCGAAAAGTCTTCCCTGTCACACGCCGGAAACCATTTTTGCCAAAACCAATGCCGGAGCCGAAAGTGCAACACCTACCTGGCGTTTTCTGACGCCCGAAATCGGCTACATTTATATGGGCACGATCCGCAAAAGTGAGATTCCGAGAATGATGGGCGAACTGCGTCTCACCAAAGGAATTGTAATTGATTTGCGTTGCTATCCGGGCGAATTTGTTGTGGATAATTTAAGCCCGTATTTCCATATCAAAAAAACTCCGTTCGTAAAATTTTCCAACACCAATACAAACAACCCGGGTCTGTTTAATATCGGAAAACCGCTCTACGTGCAGGGAATGAAAACCGCCTACAACGGAAAACTGGTCATTCTGGTCAATGAATCTACTGTAAGTCAGGCCGAATATACCGCCATGGCGCTGCGATCGACAGCCATAGCAACCGTGGTGGGCAGCACCACAGCAGGTGCCGATGGCAATGTAAGTCAGATCAATCTGCCGGGTGGAATAACCACACATATTTCCGGCATCGGCGTGTATTATCCCGATGGCACCGAAACCCAGCGCGTAGGCATTGTGCCCGATGTGGTGGTAAACCCCACCCTGCGCGGCTATCTGAGCGGCATGGACGAAGTACTTGAAAAAGCGGTGCAGATTATTGAAGCGAAATAGTTCACCCCAACTCTTCCAGGACACTCCGTGACTCTGGAAGGTCGGATGCAGGCGCTGGATGTTCGACGATTGGACTCGTCGAACATCGTCCTGGTATGGAATCGTCGCACAGCGCAGGCACTGAGTTGGGTGTAGTCTGATATAAAAGGTTAGTGGGGTTTAGTCTTGAAGACTAAACCCCGAAGTACTAATTAAAAAAGACTACACCCAACGAACGATCCCCTGCGCTGTGCGTAGTTAATGAATACGCATATCCATTATTAAAAATAAATTGTATGTTTGCCATTCAATTTATTTCAACAATATGAATACTAAAATTATTTTTCCCATTGCCATTTGCGTGTGTTTATTGTTTTCGGAAAACGCATCAGCACAATCAAACGACCTTAAGCTGATCCATAAAGGCAAATATGCCAAAGCTGAAAAAAACATTAATAAGGCACTGAAAAAAGATTCGTTGAATGCTGAAAACCTGCACGCACAGGCGATTTTGCTCTCTCAGAAAAAATATACCGGATTTCATGTTTTACATGCCTATTATTCCATCAATAAATCCATTTCGTTTTATCAATCGGCCGAAGAAAAACAAAAAGAAAAATGGATTAAAAATGATTTTCCGATCGACACTTTAAACACGTTGCGCGACCGCATTTTTTCGCTGGCGCTGGAGCAATCCATCGAAGAAAATTCCATTACCGGATATCAGCATTTTATTGATACTTACAAAGAATCAACAACACAGAAAGCCGAGGCCATCAAACGGCGCGATGTACTTGCGTACGCCGAAGCAAGCCGCCTGAACACCGAGGAATCGTATCAGTATTTCATTTCCACTTATCCGCTGGCAACGCAGAAAAGCGAGGCTGTCATTAACCGCGACACGCGTGCCTATGAAAAAGCAACGGCTGCAAACACGTCGGCAGCCATGAAACAATTCATGAACAAATATCCGCAAAGTCATTTAAAACAAAAAGCCTCTGAGGAATTTGACCGCCTGCAGTTTGTTGAAGAAACCGATGGTACACTTGAAGGATATCTGGCGTTTTGTCGTAAACATAAAGACAGCCGCTATCTGAGCGAAGCGCTCGACAACGTTTTCACGCTTTCGGAAAAAAACATGTCGCTGGACGGATATGAATACATTCTGAAAAATCATTCAAACTATAAACGCTTCAACGACGTAGCTCAAAGCCTGATTGATGTATTTGGAGCGGATGGTGAATACAACACGCTGCGTTTTCTGAATGACAAATATGCCGTTTATATGTCCGCTGATAAAAAAGATCAGCTCAATACAAAAATGCAGAACGCTTCGGCTTCCGGAAGTTTGTTTATGAACATTGGAATGAATAGCAGCAACGAAGCCGCTTATCAGATATTTGTACAAGACAATGCTCCTTCGGAACTGGCCTTTGTTGCGCTTCAGCGCATGATTGAATCACCACTCAAACAAAAAGACTGGACAATGGCTGTATCGATCTTGCAGAACAACCGGAATTCTTTCAGCGGACATCCGCTTATGAATAAAATCGACACATTAATCACGGTGTTGCAGGCAGCAGAAACAGGATTGAAGATAACACCCACACCCGGCATAAACACAAATAAAGACGAGTACAGTCCTGTGCCTTCTTTCGATGGAAAAAACATGTACTTCTGTGGAAAAAACCGCGCCGACAATGTTGGCGGTGAAGATATTTTTGAGGCAACAAGATACGGAACCAGCTGGTCAACGGCAAAAATCATCAGTAGTCTGAGCGGCTCTGGTGGCAACGAAGCGCCACTTTCGGTCAGCGCCGATGGCAATACCATGTTGCTGTGGAGTTCAACCGGCAACGGAGATATTTTGTTTTCGGAAAAACAAAAAAACGGAACATGGAGTACACCTTCATCTTTTGATTTTCCGATCAATTCAAATTATTACGAAGGCGACGCCATGCTCACTGCCGATGGAAAAGGAATGATTTTCGTCAGCACCCGCCCTGGCGGCCTCAATTTATACACCACCAATCCCGATCTGTATCACGGCGACAACCTGTATCCGACCGATGTGTATATTTCAATTAAAGATGCATCGGGAAACTGGCAGGCGCCTGTTAACCTCGGAGCTTCGATCAATACACCGTTTAGCGAGCGTACACCATTTCTGCATCCCGATGGAAAAACGCTGTACTTCAGCAGCGACGGGCATCAGGGGCTTGGCAGGATGGATGTATTTAAATCGACACGCATGAATGATTCAACATGGACGCAGTGGTCGACACCCATCAATATGGGAAAGGAAATCAACGGAACTGAAAACGACTGGGGTTTTAAAATTTCGACAGATGGAAAAACAGTGTATTATTCTGCCCGCAAAAAATCACTGGAAAAAAGCAGTCTGATTTTATTGGTTGATGTTTCGGGAAGTATGGATGGAAGCAAGATTGAAGCACTCCGTAAAGCCGCAACTGAAGTGTGTATCAGTGCACTTGAAAACAACAGCGAAGTGGCCGTTCTGGCTTTTGATGCCGTTTGCAATGATCCAATCCGGTTTTTCCGATTGTTTACAAACGATGCCAACGAGCTGGTGACCTTTATTCAATCGCTTGTAGCAGGAGGAATGACGCCTATGTACGAAGCCATGCAGGTTGCGTGTGAGTATATGAAAAATTATAAATCCGCAGACTCAAAATCACAGATGATTATTCTGATGACCGACGGCGACGCCAATGGCTGTACCACACTGCCAAATACAATTACCTATCTGAGAAACAATGCCATGTTGTATAAGTTTCAAACGATTGCCCTTGAAGTAGAAGAAGGCAGTCAGGCATATAACGATCTGAATCAGATTGCCAAAGCCAGCCGTGGGAAATTCTTTCATGCTAAAACCGCCGATGATCTCGGAACTGCCTTTGCCGAGGCCAGCAGCGGTTTATACGATTTTCAGATGGCAAAAGCATCAAGCGATATTCTCCAATTTCCTTTGCCAAACAGCATGAAACCTGATTATGTGGCAACCGTTTCCGGAAAACTGGTGGATCGTAAAAATCAGCCGGTATCAGCAACCATGCGCTGGGAAGATTTATCCAGCGGAAAAAACATGGGCGAATCAAAAACCAACCCCGTCGATGGCAGCTATTTTATCATCCTTCCTTTGGGAAAAATGTATGGCTATTATGTCGATCAGGCTGGCTACTGGCCGCAGTCAAACTTTCTTGATCTGCGATCGGCCAACGATAAAATCGACATCCAGGTTGACGTTCCTCTGGTGACGATTAAAGAAATGATTGATGAACAGCTGCCTGTACCTGTAACCAATATTTTCTTCGAGACCGCTCGCTATGATCTCAAGCCGGAATCGTATCCCGAACTGAATCGCTTAACCACCATCATTAATGCAAACGCTGGAATTAAAGTTGAAATTGCAGGGCATACCGATAATGTCGGCACGGCTGAATTCAATCAAGCGCTGAGCGAACAACGCGCAAAGGCTGTTGCTGATTATCTCATTCAGCATGGAGTCGATTCATCGCGTGTATCGGTGAAAGGATACGGCTTTTCGAAACCACAGGCCGATAATAATACCGAAGCCGGCCGCGCTAAAAACAGAAGAGTCGAATTCCGTTTTTTGAATTAAACAATCGTTCGGCGTAGTCTGAATAATTGTACTGGCCGGGTTTAGTTTCAAAACTAAACCCAACACATTTGTTTAATAGACTACGCCGAACGATATTTTTATTACCTTGCATAAAAATTTCAAAACTTATGAAGAAAATTATATTTTCTTTCATGCTTTGTGTGCTGTCTCTGACTGCAGCTAAAGCGCAATCGGTGAATGGAATTATTCTGGCCGATACCGGAAATTTTACGGTGATTCAGGTGCATGGAAACCACTACCAGCGCGGCTACGCATATGGTTATCTCTGCGCTGACAAAATCATGGACATCTGGGATAACTACATACAGCCCACCTATGGTGTGTATATGCCCTTTGCCAAAGCCATTGTCGGAAATCCGGCAAATTTCCATGTCGATTCCGTGTATATGCACGAAGCCCGCGGAATTATTGACGGCGTTGCCTACGCCGGATACGACACAACCGGACTCAGTTATCTCGATTTATTTGTCGTGAATTTCATGACCGATCTCGAAGGATTTATGTCGGTGAAGGATTTTCCAGAATCGCAGCACTGCTCTACTCTGATGAACTGGGGCGATGCTACACAGGGTACCGATATTGACACGTGGTCGGTGATCTCGCATTTTCTCGATGCGGTTTCGCTCAACCCGGTCATCACACGCAATCAGGTGGTGGTAGTTCATTTTCCTTCCGAAACCGATGAACAACCCTGGCTGATGACCGGCGTCGCAGGACAAATGGTGGCCTCGCAGGCACTGAACAACAGTGGACTGGTGTTGTTTCTGAATACTGTAAACGGCTTTACCGCACAACAAAACAAAGCATATGAACCCATGACGCTCACCCTGCGAAAAGCAGTGGAAAAAAATGATTTCAACGACGATGGCGTTACCAACACAAACGATGTGAGATCCGCACTGAATGCCAATACCAACGGATATGCGCGGGGCTTTGTGGTGTCGGCCATTGTTCCTTCATCGGCCGGACACGACAGTCTGATTGCCATGGTTGCCGAATGTGCGCCTCAGATTCCATACATTACTTTCCGCGACATGTTTGATGTCGACTCCATCGACGGCACGAGTCTGTATGCCGCCAACGACTTCATCAAACGCAACAATGCTCAGGATTACTGTTCGCGCTACCTGAATGTAAAAGACACCATCAATCATTATTATTTTGGTGTGAACATCGGTTCGGCCGACAACAAGGAAATCATGTACACACAATCAACACAGAGTTCCTGTCTCGAATTTATTCAGGTTATTCCCGAAGCCGGCATTTTTACCATGTCGGTGGCCAATAACACCAGCCCGGCCTACACACAAACACCGGCCACACTCACTTTTGACTATTTGTTTATGTATTCCGGCCTCGACGATACGCAAACAAAAGACAATCTCTCTGTCTATCCGAATCCGGCTTCTGATCTTATTTTCATGGACATTCCCGCTGGTGAAAAATATTCGTATTGTATTTCCGATATGTCCGGAAAAATGATTTCAAACGGACAACTCAACACACAGAACAGTATTGGTGTCGGCGCGCTGCCAGCGGGTTTGTATTGCATTCAACTGATTTCTTCCGAAAAAATAATGACCGGAAAATTTTTAAAACAATGAAATCAATACAAATAATTTTTGTATTCGTTTTACTGAACACCGCATGTTTACTGGCATCGGCGCAGAATCCGATCATCAGTAAAGGAAAAGATCATATTACATTTAAAGTCAATACGGTTGAATACAGCAAAACGCCTTTCGAAAGAATTCCGTACCGCGAAGCGCTGGAACACAGAGTTGAAGCGACTGTTGAAGGAATGCCCGTACAACTGGCCAACGATAGTTTAATTCCTACAGGAATGCACGGATTTATTTCGGCCGTTCATATTGCCTATGCAAAACACTATCCGCTCGTCATCAGTCCCGACATGATCTGGCTGCTCATTTGCCAGGGTTTATCGGCTCATATAAACGCGCATGCCGACAGCCTCAGGCCCTTTCTGGTCAATCATCAGGACAAAATATGTCTGAAGTTTTTCCGCCCCGATTTCGAAAAAGGAAACATCAACAATCCATGGGATAATGTGTTTCCGGAATTAAGCGACAGTGTGCAGAAATATCTTAAAGCGGATTTTTATAATCAGACGATGCATTCATTTTCAACCACAGGATCTGTTGAAAAAGCCGCTTATGAAGTAACTTTTCTGGAATGTTTCAAGGCCTATTTTGATTATCTGGGCGACATTGCATGCGGTATTCCGGAAATCACACTGCAGGGTACTACCAAAGACTGGACATGGATCCGCGATCATGTTGACTTTTTACGTCAATATGGATTAAACACCTGGGTTGATGCCATGAATCCGGTTCTCGACGAATTTGTCAATGCCTCGGAAGGAAAGATTGATTCCGTTTTCTGGAAATCATTTTATCTCTGGCAAAACGGTTGTGGTACGGCCATCACAGGCTGGGTCTGTGTGTTTTTCCCTTATTCTCTTGATGGTATCAACCTGGAATCAACCTTATCAAGACAACCCGCACATCGGGTCTTTTTCCCGGCCATGTTTCCATCCGGCATGTCGAGAGTGCCTGTGACCATTGTTTCAAACCGCACCGACACATTTAAAATGGAGTTTGTTTCAGGATTTATGGGCGTTGAACAGGATCGTACAACACTAGCCATTAAGCCAGCCATTTCGTATGCTGTCTGCCAGCCAATTGTCCTCTCAAAACAAGACCTGGCGGGCAACAGCGACAGTGTGGATCTGAGCGTTTATTCCCTGATCATTTCAGATCGCGAACGCTTCGGAACATTGCTCGACACATTGAAAATTGACTTACCTGACATTTTTGAAAACCGGGATTATTTATTCAGAGGGTCTTACCCGCTTGTATATTTTTCGAAATATTATTTTAAAGGTGACACTCTTGGTTTTGAAAAATTATCGTTTAAGTCACCGCAGGTGAAACTGGGAAAAGGAACCATTCTGGCAGAAAACATAAAGTATTTACCGGATTGGGTCAATAAAAAAATATCAGTACCACACACAATGTGCGATATTGATGTACGGTTTCATATTGATCCTTTCGGTTTCATTTCCTATGTTGTTGTTGATGGCACAGAAGATACAGCGCTCAAAGAAAACATTAAAAAAGCTATACAAGAGCTGGATGTAATCGCTCCGGGTATGCTTGAAAACATGCCAGTAATGACAGAAATTGAAACAACCCTCCACATCCGATGATCCGATATTTTGTACGCATATTTATAAAACAAAAACTGCTCATTGGCGCGCTGTGGCTCATGCTGCGCGGACATTCCGCTGAATGCCAGGTTGACACATCGATAAGCGTTCCGATGTGTTATAGTGTTGCACCTGTTTCTGACTTCTATCACGCTTTCGATCTATCCTTGCAGGGAAAAGTAAGTCATGACTGGCAGCAAAAGGCCGGTGGAATGTCGCTGTTAATCAACAGAGGCTGGATTTCAGCCGGCATCGAAACGCAGCTGTTTTATCCCGGGTATGATTTCAGCGCCGGGCCAGCCATCCGGCTATATCCGTTTCCAAACAATCATTTCAACTTGGTAACAGATATAAATTTTCTGAAAGGCATTTCAAAATACAGTAGCAACGAAGCAAACGTCTCTCTTGGGTTGTTGATGTCCGATGCTAAATATCCGGCCAGCATTGAATTTTTTGGAAATTACAATGTCAACATCACTGACGGCTGGGAAACAAAATTTTTTATTGGAATGAAAATCCATTATTACATCCAAAAAAAATAACTTCGCTACGCACAAACATGAAAAAATTCGCACAGCATATCATCCGCATAAAACTCTTCATTGGAGTATTGTGGCTATTGCTGCGCGGAAACACACAGGCGCGGGCGCAGCAGATTGAACTTAAATCAACCTGTTATCGATTCAAGTCGCCTGGTGCATTTGTTCTTGGCTTCGATTTATCTGCAGCCCGGCAATATTCGCTTCCATCCTTTGGCAATGGCATGACATCGTTGCAGGCCGGCATTAATTACAGAAGACTGACAGCCGGATGCGAAGCTATTGTACATGGCAAAAACACAGAATCCATGATGGGTCCCTATATGCGGTTTTTCCCATTTGAATTTGGATATCAAACATGTACAATCATGACTGAAATAAATTATTTATTTCCGTTCAGCCAGCAGCAGAAAAATCAGATGGGCGCCTCTGTTGGATTTATAGTCAGTGAGCGGTCTTTGGCCGGATTTGAAATTTATCAGCGTTTTGTTACCGATGCTACCGGACCAGTAAAATTCAGTACATATACCGGATTCAGAGTGCATATTTATTTTGCAGTCAAAGGAAAATAAAAACATGAAAAAATTCGGACAGCATATCATTCGCATAAAACTCTTCATTGGTGTATTGTGGCTGATGCTGCGCAACAATACCGTAACAGCGCAACAAATCAAGCTGCAGCCCTATGTGAGATGCTACAAAGGCGGTATTGAATCATTTGTGAATCTGAAGGCCGATATAGCGTTTTCGCATCAGATCGATTTTAAAGATCCGGCATCACAAATAACTACGTTTCAGCTTGGTGTTAATAATGACTGGGAGACGCACGGTTTTGCAACTGACTATTCCATTAAAGAAAAGCAATGGCATATGGGCGGCTTTCTGCGCCTGTTTCCATATGACGGAGAAAAAATCACGTTCATGACCGAGTTCAAATATATGCTGCCCGTACAGAAAAACAGCGGATATGAATCATTCTCTCTGAGCTCCGGAATTATACTGAGCAACCATCATTCGTTTGGCGTGGAGCTGTTCGAAACCATAGCGACTGATCTGACAGAACCCTCCGGAATCAGCTTCTATACTGGTGTTCGTGTTCACTTTTACAGCTTTAGCTCCCTTTGGCGGCGCCGCAAAATTACGTTTTAACTCTGCTACGCACAAACATGAAAAAATTCGCACATCATATCATCCGCATAAAGCTCTTCATTGGCCTGTTGTGGCTCATACTGCGCGGAAACGGATTAAACGCTCAAAGCCTGACCAGGCCTGCACATCTGACCTGCTACAGAAGTCGGCCGCAATATCCGTTTTTACACAGGCGTGATATTTCGCTGGCACAAAGTCTTCGGAACACCAGCTTTCATGAGCAGTTCACATCGTTTTCGTTTGGGCTGAACAATAATAAATTTACATTCTCTCTCACGCTGAAAGAAAATAATACCACCGCCGATTTCTTTGCAGGCCCGTCCATCAGATGGTTTCCGGTGACCGTTTATACCGATTCCCTGGCGACAAGGTCATCAACTCCGAATAAATGGACATTCTTTACCGAAGCAGACTATTCGTTTGGAATACGCGCTGATCAGAAAAATAATCTGGCTTCCCTGTCAACGGGAATCATATACAGTTTTCGCAACAGAGTGGGCATTGAAATTTTTGAGTCTGCACTCTACTCCTTTGAGTCTTCCACAACCAGCTTCTATTCAGGCATTCGAATTCACTACTATACAAGAGGCTACTAATTTCGCAACAAGATGAAAAAATTCGCGCATCATATCATCCGAATTAAACTCTTCATTGGTCTTTTGTGGCTGATGCTGCGCGGAAATAGTGCCAATGCGCAACAGTTGTACAATCCGTTTACATATTGTTATCGGACTTACGTTAAGGACAAATTTATCAGTCAAATAGATATGTCGCTGGGTGGATCGGTGTCCAATGACAACAACACGGACTTAGCGCTGCATGGCGCCGTAGGCAGAAATTATCTGTACATTACCGGCGGAGCTGCGTTTTCATATTATCAATCTGAACAGGCATTCCTGGCCGGACCCTATTTGCGCATTTTTTCGCCCGATATTTCCCTTAAATTAGTAACGATAGATAATCTGTTAAAATCAGAGGAGAGCAAAAACAAAATGTGCTTTTTTGTTGAAGGAAAATATGATTTTGCATTGAACCAGCATTTCAGCAATAGTGGTTTTTCGGTGTCCGGCGGATTGATTTTTTTCAACCGCGACGGAAAGAAGATCTCTCCATTCGGTTTTGAAATATTCGAATCCTTTTCAAATGTTACCTGCAACCCGCGCCAATACTACTTTTCAACCGGCCTGCGGATTCATTATTATTTAAGGAAATAATAAACTCAGATGAGTGAAGCAACTGCTTCGCACTGCGAAATCTTCCGCACAATCGTTTATCTTTGCACAAATCTTTTACACATGCCCCGCCTGCTCCTCCTTTTATCACTTCGACTGGCTCAGTGCACCGCTTTTTCCTTTTGTCTTTTGTCTTTCGCTTCAGCGCAGACCGACAGCGTCTGGTACAACGGCGTGATTGAATGGCAGCAGGAAATGAACCGTGAATACGCCGATTCAGCTACATCGCCGCTGACACCC
>CAYSCE010000040.1:0-14966 GCA_964429475.1 uncultured Bacteroidaceae bacterium
GTTAGGCATTCCCCTCTTTCCTTCAATAGATCCGATAAGAGCAGTTTCTTCGCCGCAAACAAAAGCACCGGCACCTTCCATTACATGTATGTGAATATCGTGACCCGAACCAAAAACATTCATTCCCAAAACACCCAGTTTCAAAGCATCTTCAACTGCTTTTTGCATACGTGCGACAGCAAGCGGATATTCCGCTCTCACATAAATATATGCTTCATCGGCATGTACTGCTTTCGCAGCAATCATAATTCCTTCGATAATTCTGTGCGGATTACCTTCCATTAAACTCCGGTCCATGAAAGCGCCGGGATCACCTTCATCACCATTACAGATCACATATTTTTTTTCTCCTTCGGCCAGTCTGGTGATATCCCATTTTTTACCAGTGAGAAAACCACCGCCGCCCCGGCCTCGCAGTCCTGACTTCAGAATCATCTCGCAAATTTCCTCTGCTGACAGCGTGTTTAGTGCTTTTTCAGCCGCAATATATCCTCCGTGAGAAATGTATTCTTCAATACTTTCAGGGTCCACAATTCCGCATTCACCCAGAACAAGACGATTTTGCATTGCATAAAACGGAATTTCGGGAATGCCTTTCGCCTTTTGTTTGTTGGCCGGATTTACATAAAGAAGTCTTTCGATCAGTTCGCTATTAACAACCGTTTTCTGAACAATTTCAGCAGCGTCCTGAGGTTTCACCCCAACATACATAATGTTGTCCGGATATATGGTTACAAGTGGCCCCTGAGCACAAAATCCCTGGCAACCGCTCTTTGAAACGTACACCGATTTATCATCCTCGTGTATATCAAGCGACAGAGAAACAATGTTGTGCAGCCCGTTTTCATCCAGGGATTCAGACATTGCTTTATGAACCAGTAAAGAGCCGTTTGAAATACAACCTGTACCTGCACAAATAACAACGTGTTTATGAATAAGGGATGTTTTATTCTGGTATGTATCCCTTATGTCATCAATATCTTTTTTTGTAATATAACTCATAATCAAAAAAATTACAATTGCTTTTCATTCTTAATGATTCCATCAATGATATCGGAACACATTTTTGTAGTAACCATTCCATTGACGTGTTTGTCCACAACCAATACAGGAGCAAGTCCGCAAGCTCCCAGGCAACTTACTATTTCCACCGTAAACAAGCCGTCTTCAGTGGTGTGTTTGGATTCGCTCGTTTGAAGCTTTTCATGAATGAGTTCGACAAGAGCAGAGGAATTTTTCACATGGCAGGCCGTGCCATGACACACTTTGATAATGTATTTTCCTACCGGAGTCAGGCGGAACTGCGAGTAAAATGTTGCCACTCCATACATACTGCTGACACTGATATTAAGTACTTCAGCCGCTTTCAGAATAGATTCAGCCGGCAAATAGCCATATGTTTCCTGAATTTTCTGGAGGACCGGAATCACAGCACCGTTGTGCCCCACATAATGTTTGAGTATCGGATCTATCAGGGTCAGATCTACTTCTCCGGCTTGTGAATTCGGCTGCGCCGCCGGTATTCGTTCAATTCTCATAATCACAATATTTGATTGCAAAATTACTTAAATCTTACAGGATAAAACACAGTTTGAAATATATCACAAAAAAAGCCCCGGTGTATCCGGGGCTTTTTTTTAAGGTTGAGCAGGATACTAAACAACACCCTGATCAAGCATAGCGTTGGCAACTTTGAGGAAGCCGGCTATGTTGGCACCTTTAGCATAGTTGATATATCCGTCAGCTTGTTTTCCGTTTTTAACGCAAGCAGCGTGGATATTGTTCATGATTGCATGCAGACGCTCGTCAACTTCTTTGGCATTCCATGAGAGTTTCATTGAGTTCTGAGTCATTTCGAGACCTGAGGTAGCAACACCACCGGCGTTAACTGCTTTACCAGGGCCAAAAGGAATCTTGGCAGTGTGGAAAGCTTCAACTGCTTCAGGAGTACAACCCATGTTAGAAATTTCAGCAACAATCTTAACACCATTGGCGATGAGCATTTTTGCTTCTTCACCGTTGAGTTCGTTCTGAGTTGCACAAGGCAGAGCGATGTCAACTTTAACTTCCCACGGACGTTTGCCGGCGAAGAATTTCGAGCCGGGGAATTTGTCAGCATAAGGTTTCACGATATCCTGGTTGCTTGAGCGAAGGGTCAGGAGGAAGTTGATTTTTTCGCCGCTGATGCCAGCTTCGTCATAAATATATCCATCAGGACCGCTAACGGTTACAACTTTTGCTCCGAGTTCGGTAGCTTTAAGAGCTGCGCCCCAAGCTACGTTGCCGAAACCTGAAAGAGAAACGGTTTTGCCTTTGAAGTCGGTGCCCATGGTTTTGAGCATCTGTTCTACGAAGTAGATTCCGCCGAAACCTGTAGCTTCAGGACGCACGAGTGAACCACCCCAGTTGAGGCCTTTACCTGTGAGAACACCAGTGTTTTCGCCAGCCAGTTTTCTGTACATACCGTACATATAACCAATTTCGCGGCCACCTACGCCAATGTCACCAGCAGGGACGTCGGTTTCTGGGCCGATCATTTTCCATAATTCGAGCATGAAGCTCTGGCAGAAACGCATAACTTCGCCGTCTGATTTTCCTTTAGGATTGAAATCAGAGCCACCTTTACCACCGCCCATAGGCAATGTTGTGAGACTGTTTTTGAAAATCTGCTCAAAACCTAAAAATTTCAGGATTGAGAGGTTTACACTTGGATGAAAACGCAGACCGCCTTTGTAAGGTCCGATAGCGTTGTTGAACTGAACGCGGTATCCACGGTTCACATTTACTTTTCCATCGTCACCTACCCAGGGCACTTTGAATATGAGAGTTCTGTCGGGCTCAACAAGGCGCTCGATTATACCGGCTTTGTCGAATTGAGGATTTTCGTTTACAACTTCTTCGATTGTTTCGAGTACTTCGCGTACTGCTTGCAGGTATTCAACCTGGCCTGGATTTCTCTGTTCCAGATCCTGCATGATTTGTTTGACGTTCATATTGTAGGAATTAAGTTTCTGATGCAAATGTAAGCGCTATTCATTCATTGCCATCAAATACAATCATTCAAAATACACCAACAAAAAATGGAATAAATCACCATCCGTCTTGACAAAAAACAAATTTTGCCATGATTTATTTTGTACTACCTTTGCATACTAAATATAAGGTATTTCAAACGGTTTTTCACGTATTTGACTGAGAATGAATACATCTGACCTACAAGGCCGCGCACGGGAACTCAATTGCCTCTATAAAATTGACGAGGTCGTTCAGTTTATCGACAAGGAGATTCCACAGGCTATTTCCGAAATTCTTGACATCATCCCAGCCGGATGGCGATACAGCGATTTATGTGAAGCAGAAATTATTCTGGGCGATCAGATTTTTTCGAGACCTGGTCTGCAACGCACCGAACTTAAACAAAGTGCTTTGATTAAAGCCTACGGTGAAATTATCGGCGAAATCAGAGTTTACTACACAAAACCGGTAAAATCGGAAAAAGGAATTTTTCTGCCACAGGAAATGCAGATGCTCAATTCCATTGCAGAAAAAATCGCAATGTTTGTCACCCTGCGAAAGCTGAAACCAAGCCATCTTGAAGAAGAAACCAGCGAAGACGAAGCTGAAGTACTCAAAAATCTGCAACACGATTTTCCGGAAATGATGGAATGGCTCAAAAACATGGGGCTTAAAAAACGCGAAGCTGTTCAAATGCTGCGCAATCCGCTCAATTTCCGCAAAGGAGAAACCATTGGCAAACAAGGAGCTTTTACTTCCTATTTTATTCTGCTTGCCAAAGGCGCCACCAAATCCTATATCGAAGGCCCGGGCAGCAAAAGTTATTCGTTCATGATGACTCTCCCGTTCGATTTTATTGGCATGTCATCCCTGTTCGGAAACAACTATTATTTCTCTACTGTTGCTTTAATACCTTCTACCGTTTTTCTGATTGAAAAAGAAAAGGTGATTAAACTCATCAACGAGAATCCGAAATTCAATAAAAGTGTTGTTGCATGGCTTTGCGACAGCTATAAGATTCTGTTTCACAAAATGAGCTGTCTCAGCCTGAAACAAACCATCGGACGTATGGCCGAAGTGATTCTGTATCTCTCCAACGATGTGTTTAAAAGCGATGTTATTCCGCATTATATTTCAAGAAAAGACCTGGCTGAACTCAGTGGTATGAGCAACGAAAATGCGGTGCGAATTCTCAGCGATTTTAAAAACGAAAACATTCTGCGCGATACACCCGAAGGACTTCAGATTCTGAATAAATCGTTGCTGCAAACCATTAGCATTACCGGATAAGGCATGAGGCTTGCGGCATGAGGCTTGCGGCGCAACGCTCAGAGCACAACGCTCAGAGCACAACGCACAGAGCGCAACGCACAGGGCACAATGCACAGGGCACAACGCGCAACGCTCAGAGCACAACGCACAGAGCGCAACGCAAAACGCCTGAAGCTTAATGCATAACGCTTAATGCTTAAGACTTCGTAAAAACACAGATCCTTAAGCCTTAAATCTTTAAGCTTTAAGCAACGAAATTCAGCAACGCACATCCGCCGCTACGCCGCGGCGGACTGACAGCTTGTTATCTTTTTTCTTCGACAGTAAGGATTCCTCGCAGACGAATATCGTTGGAAGAAGCACCAATCATAATCCGGAAGGTACCTGGCTCAACCACGCGCTGCATCTGCTCATTCAGCATGCTGAGCATGTCCGGCGTAATTTCAAATTCAATTTTTTTGCTTTCACCGGCACTCAGATCAAAGCGCTGAAAACCTTTCAGCTCCATCATCGGGCGCGATACCGATGCCAGCTCATCGCGGATATACAATTGTACCACTTCATCGCCGCTATAAAATCCTGAATTTTTGACCACACACGACACAACACATTTTTCATCTGCGCTGATAATTTCCTTGCTGAATTGCAGATCGGAATATTCAAATGTGGTATAGCTCAATCCATATCCAAAAGGGAACATGGGCTTTCCGGTCATATCCAGATAATCGTCGCCACGACCTGTTGGCTTGTGATAATACACATAAGGCAATTGTGCTTCATCGACCGGAAAGCTGATTGGGAGCCGGCCCGCAGGATTGTAGTCTCCCGATAAAACATTAGCCACCGCATTTCCACCCCTGTCGCCGGGATACCAGGCTTCGACAAGGCCATCAATGTCGTCAATGAAATCAGTCACTACAACCGGCCCGCCGCCAATAAGGACAACAATCACAGGTTTTCCGGTTTCAGCAATTTTATGAATCATTTCTTCCTGCCGGCCAGGCAAGCGCAGCGAAGCACGATCGCGGAACTCGCCTTCTTCGATGCCGGCCACTACAACAGCAACATCGCACGACTGCGCTGTCTGAACAGCTTCGCTGATTTTTATATCCGAAGAATCAATTATTTCTGCATTCCAAATCAGCTTCACGCGCGCGTTTCCGACACTCTCAAAAAATTCGGCTTTCAATGCATACTTCTTGTTTTTTTCAAATAAATAAGGGACTGTATGCGTACCAACCGATTGCTTTTTCCATTGATCAATAACCAACGAATCGTTGATGTAAAGCCGATAACCATCGTCGCCGGCAAAACCAATTTCGCATACACCATCCACAGGCGACTTCAGAACACCTTCCCAGCGCACCGAATAAAAATCGTAATTAACTACACCCTGTTGAGGTGAAAACAATGTCCACGCAAAATCTATCTTGTTGTCAACGCGCTCAAGTACAGGAATTCCTTCCATTGAAATATTGTTGAAATAAGTGGCTTTAAGCCCGGGAACCATTTTGCCGCTTTCTTTGTGAAACAAACATTCAGCAGGAACAGCAACATTACGTTCATCCGATCTGCCGCAACCCGGTGCATAATAAACGCTGTCTTTGCCAAACTCATCCTGCAGCCCCTGCAGAATAGTCTCTTCTGCACTACCTTCGCGGGAATAACCACCCAGGCGGCCTTCAACAGCATCGGTTCCGATAACGGCTACGGAAACTCCTTTCTGCAGCGGCAAAACATTGTTTTGATTTTTCAAAAGCACTATTGATTTCCGGGCAGCGTCACGTTGGTTCAAACTATAAGCATAATCAAAAGTACGACCTTCATACAAATACTTATATTCAAACAAACCCAGTTCAAACTTGGCACGAAGTACACGAACCACCGCGCTGTCAATGGCTTTCGGGTCTATCAGGTTCTTTTGAAACGCCTCATAAAACAACTTATAATGATCGTACGATGTCTGGAAAATGACATCCAGTCCTGCTTCTATCGATTGCTTTGTTGCATCGGCATAATCCTTTGCGGTAAAATGCAACACATTGGCACCACCCGTTGCGCCTGCATCGCTGATAACAAATCCACGGAAGCCCCATTCCTTTTTCAGTTTTTTCGTCAACAGAGAATGGCTCTGCGAGCAGGGTTTACCATTATATGAATTATAGGCGGTCATGATTGAAGTTGCCAGTCCTTTATCAATGACCGCTTTAAATGGCGGATAAAAAACTTCTTCCATCATTCGTTCATTGTATTGCACCGGATAGCTGTCGCGGCCGCCATCACCTGAGTTGGCAATAAAATGTTTGGGCGTGGTAATGACACCCTGTTTTTCAAAAGAACCGATAAAGGCCAGCGCCATCTGCGTTACCAGAAACGGATCTTCGCCATAGGTTTCCTCTACCCTGCCCCAGCGCGCATCAACAGCCACATTCAGCACAGGCGACAACACCATCCGAATGCCGCGTTCTTTTACATCAGAAGCAATCTCATAAGCAACATCGGCCATCATCGCAGTATCGAACGTAGCTGCCATTGCAATGGATTGCGGAAATGAGATAGTCCCTTTGCGCACCAGCCCATGCAAAGCTTCATCAAATGGTATGATCGGAATACCCAAACGGGTTTCATTCAAAAAATATTTTTGCGCGCGGTTGATGGCCTTTCTGGTTTCCCTGATGCCCGCAGCGGTGTAATCCATCATCTGCTCAGACTCATTACCGGCCTGACCGGCAGTTGCAAACTGAAATCCGAAAACTCCATGCGGATACTTCGTGAGATCAACATCCATCGGGGCGGGAATCATATACAGCTGCCAGAATTTTTCTTCCAGCGTCATGCGACTCAAAAGATCTGCCACGCGTGTTTCGGTGCTCAGCCGTGGATTCTTATAGGGCAATGTATCCTGCGCTCTGAGCGGAGTTTCAGATATTGCCAAAAACAATACAACAATCAGAAAAAAATAACGCATGACCGTTTATTTAAGTGTGATGCGGAAAACTGAAATATAAGCTGTCGGGCGCTTGCCTGCATCCTGCATGGAATCTGGCATATAAAGCGTTAATCCATTGGCTCCGGCCGAAGATTTTATCTTTTCTTTCGAACCAAGCAAATGAATTTTGAAATTTTTCTTCTCCGTGATGCACGGTAATATCATCGATTTTCCCGGCCATGTTAACGCAAAAACATACAGATATTTTCCATCTTTGGATTGGGTAAAACGAATGGCGTCACCCTCTTTAAACTGATTCCAGGAGCGGCTTCCGTAAATAGCTTCGCCGTTCACTGACATCCATTTTCCAATTTCGTTCAATGTTGAAATGGCCTTCTCTTCGAATGTTCCCTGCGGTGTTGGTCCCACATTCAGTAAAAAATTTCCGCCTTTCGAAACAACGTCAACCATAGATCTGATGATAGATTCGGCAGATTTATAATTAGCGTTGGGAACAAATCCCCAGTTATCCGTCATGGTCATGCAGGTCTCGAACGGATATGGCAGGATGGAGTCGGGAATGCTTTGCTCGGGGGTGCGGTAATTCTCGAAAGGCCCGTGAACAGTGCGGTCCACGATAAGAATACCTGGTTGATTTTTTCGTGCCATGGCAGCAATGCGCGGCATATCGATGTTCTGTTCGTACTTCGGAATATTGTATCCCCACGAACGTACTTCGTCGTTGATGGTAGAATCGGGGCGCACCCAGCCACCATCGAGCCAGAGAATATCAAGTTTTCCGTATTCGGATGTCAGCTCTTCAATCTGATTGTAGGTGTAATTCTGAAATTCCTTCCAGCGGCCGGGATATTTGCGTGTGTCGTAATTGCAGTTTCTGTCGGGCGTGGCCAGCAACGGCGTCCAATACGACGGACAATGCCAGTCGGGTTTCGAAAAATAGGCGCCCACCATAAAACCTTTGTTGCGGAAGGCTTCGAAAACAAATTTTGCAACATTGGCTTTGGGATTGCTGTTGAAGGGGCATTCGCCCGAAGTAATTTTGAAATCGGTTTGTTTTGTATCGAACATACAAAATCCATCGTGGTGTTTTGTTGTAAATACAACATACTTCATTCCGGCTTTCTGAGCGGCTTCGGCCCATGCATCGGGATTGAACTGCTGCGGATTGAATTTTTTAATCTGTCCGAAATAATGATTTTTATAATCAATATAATCCATGCCGTTGCGATTCTGAAAGTCCTGATCTTCGGAACAAAGTCCCCACGACTCAACTACACCAAGTTGTGCATACAGCCCCCAGTGCATAAGCAGTCCGAATTTCTGATCCTGCCACTGATCAAGTTTTCGTATGACCAGAGAATCGGTGGGTTGAACGTAATTGTCAACGGGTTTCTGTTGTGCGTTCAATTGCGTTGACAACACCACTAAACAAACACTGAAAAAAATCGGATACTTCATATGCTGCATTTATCCGGCAAATGTAGCATAAAATGATGCCCGCGTCAACTATCAGGCTTCCTGTTCGTCAATAAAATGTTCCCAAAAAAAGAAGAAAACGGATTTGAAGCGGAAAATCAGATTACAGGTACAGAAGAAAGGGGGAAAACAGGATTGTTACAGAGCTGAATAGGTAATTTTAAAAACCCCGTCAGTAAGAGGCAATGTTGGAGGCGCTGTGCTTTCAAGCGTGGCTGAAAAAGTTCCTTCAATGCGTCGGGCAGTTACATCGTGTTTGGTTATAATCAATGTTCCCGGATTGGCAAAATGTGATACCCCATCTTCAGGTTCCCAGCTCAATGAACATCCTGAGCCAGACCCCACTGTTAAACTGTATGTACCCGTTGTTATGTCCCCGGGAATCCATAAATTGAGCATGCCGGCGCTGTTGCTGCCCGAAATCCAGATTTCATTGTCTTCGCTATCTTTCATGCCTCCGGGGGTGGATGCGGAAAATTGAGCACCATTAATCTTTGCAGAAAAAACACTTGTTGCAGCAGGCGTTACATCATCGTCTTCTTCATCATCCTTTTTACAACCACTCAGCATTAACGATGATGATACAAGCATCAGAACAAAAAATTTCATTACTGTTTTCATACGATAAAAATTGTTGGTTAATTAATGGCAAATATAACACTTATTATTTCCTATTTTTAACTTTTTTAATTATTTTTTTATATACAGAAAACTGCATATGTTTTACCACAACAGCGAGCTGTTGAACATTTGCGAGCCCGGAAAGTATGCGTAGCCGCGTTCTGTTTACTTTTCGTAAAACACCGTGCGGAGTACAACCTGACCGACCATATTCAACGTGTTTTTATCAATCTGGCTCATGTCGTCTTTTACAGTATGCCAGTAGGGATAAAACCCGGTCGGGGAGTTCTTGTCCTGATGAATGATATCGATGGTGGGAATATTGGCGTATTTGTTTATATAAAGATGATCATCGTTTATCGGGTTCGATTCGGTGCTGATAAACGAGGCTGCATAGCCAAGCGCATCGGCATGATTCCATACTTTATCAACAATGGTTGAAGCGAATTTCATTGAAAAACCTTCCTGATAAAAAGTAGCGTCTTTCGCACCAACCATATCAAGCAGAATTCCGTACCGGGCCGAATAGCCGGCAACATGCGGATTCTTGCTCCAATACTGCGATCCAAGACCCCAGGCATCTTCTTTATTCGAGCCCTGAGCATCCTGAGGTTCGCCATAATCTTCCACATCCCAGAAGAAAATATCGACACCAACCGTAGGTTTTGTTTGCTGCATCACACGAGCAATTTCGAGCAACACACCCACTCCCGATGCGCCGTCGTTGGCTCCAGGAACGGGTTTTGAGTGATTGGCCTTATCCGGATCCCAATCGGCATACGGACGTGAGTCCCAGTGCGACGACAGCATAATCCGGGTTTTAGCCTCAGGATTGATACTGCCAATAATATTGTAGCCCGAAAGGATTAAACCATTGTAGGTACGCACCTGAATATTCTGCACCTTTACTTTCGCACCATAGCGCTCAAGCTGCGCTGCAAGCCAGTCGCGGCATTTCAGATGTGCATCGGTGCCCGGCACCCGCGGCCCAAACGAAATCTGTTTTTCCACAAATGAATAGGCACTGTCGGCATTGAATGCCGGAACCTTAATGGTTTCATCAACAGTTGCAGATTGATTTTCGCTTCCTTTTTTATCCTTATTTCCGCACGCATTCAGCAACACAACCAGGACAGTCAAAGCCAGAATTTTTGTTTTCATTTCAATGTTTTTATCAGTCAGTTCAATAACGGATTTGAAGCGCTTTTTAGTTTTTAATCCACTCCGTTCCTTCTTTGGTATCTTTAAGCTCGATACCGGCTTTCTTCAGCTCATCGCGGATAAAATCGGACATGGCAAAGTTTTTATCCTGACGGTATTTCAGGCGTAATTCAATAATCAGTTTCATCAGATCATCTTCAACGCCCTTGCCGGATGCGGCTACTGCGCTTTCCTGCTTCAGCCCGAGAATATCGCCGATAAAATCTTTTCTGATTTTCATCAAAGCCGATTTCTGCTCTTCGGACATTGACATCTGTTTATCGGCAGCAGCATTGATAAACTTGACGGCATCGAACAATGCAGCAATGACCATGGGTGTATTCAAATCGTCATTCATGGCTTCGTAGCAATCTTTCGAAAGCTTGTTCACATCGAACTCACCGGCGGCACCGGTTGCAATGGAATCGAGTCTGTCAAACGCTTTCATCAAACGTTCGTATGCTTTGCCCGAGGCCTGCAGAGCGGCATTCGAGAAATCGACCGTACCACGGTAATGGGCCTGCAGAATAAAAAAGCGAATGGTCATGGGCGAATAAGCCTGTTCGAGCATGGCGTGGCTGCCGGTGAAAAATTCTTCGAGGGTAATAAAATTGCCCAGCGACTTGCCCATCTTCTGACCATTGATGGTAATCATGTTGTTGTGCAACCAGTATTTGACCGGCTGAACACCGCTGGCAGCCATCGATTGTGCAATTTCGGATTCGTGATGCGGAAACAATAAATCCATTCCGCCGCCATGAATATCGAAGGGAGTTCCCAGATATTTGGCGCCCATGGCCGAGCATTCCATATGCCAGCCAGGCACACCGTCGCTCCAGGGCGACTTCCAGCGCATGATGTGCGTGGGTGAAGCTTTTTTCCAGATGGCAAAATCGGCTGCATTGCGCTTTTCGGATTGTCCGTCGAGTTCGCGGGTATTCGATAAAAGCTCATCGACATTGCGGCCGGAAAGAATGCCGTAGGGATATTTTTTGCTGTAATTTTCAACGTCGAAATACACTGAACCTTCTGCTTCGTAGGCCAGACCGTTGTCAAGGATTTTCTGAACCATGTCAATCTGTTCGGGAATATGTCCGGATGCATGAGGCTCGATGGAAGGACTCAGGACATTGAGTTCATCCATGTAGCGGTGGTAGCGGTTGGTGTAATACTGCACCACTTCCATGGGTTCGAGCTGATCGAGCTTGGCTTTCTTTTCAATTTTGTCTTCACCTTCGTCGGCATCGTTTTCGAGATGGCCCACATCGGTGATGTTGCGCACGTAGCGTACTTTGTAGCCGATATGCTGCAGATAGCGGAAAACCACGTCAAACGTGATGGCCGGGCGGGCGTGGCCCAGATGGGGATCGCCATATACGGTAGGCCCGCACACATACATACCTGCAAATGGCGGGTTGATGGGAATAAAATCTTCTTTCTTTCGCGTCAGCGAGTTGTAAACTTTCAGCGGATGTTCCATGATGAAAATATCTGGGGCAAAATTACAATTTAATGCGCTAATTTGAAAATTTGAAAATGTGCTGATTTGAAAATACGTGGAGATGAGACAGGGTTTGAGTTATGAGTTAGTGGTTAGAACCCTTATCAACAGCAGTGATCAGTGATCAGCTGTCAGCATTCAGCATTCAGCTTTATTCCGTGGTATCAACGTTTACCCCAAAAATTACAATAGTTGGTTCCTTTGAAAGGGACTACAGGCGTAGTTCAATAATAATAGCCCGATGCCCTTTAGGGCTGCGGGGATAGAGCACGCGAAGCACCTTTGAGTGGTTGTATCACGCGTCGCAGACGCGCGACACGCGAAGCGAACAAGTTTATAAAGTTTGTAAAGTTCATAAAGTAAAAAGGGGATGTGGAATATGCCCGTTTAAGCAGTGGATTTGCTTTGATTTTTATAATTCCGCCATTTTCTCCGCAGCAGCAACACCGTCAGCACAAGCGGAATGGTGATGCCAGCGACCAGCAGCACAAGCTTTATCACTCCGATGGCTACATAAAAGCCAAAGCCCCAATCGGCCCTGAACTGATCGGCATCGGTAAGAAATTCTGCCAGATTATTGGAACAATGAATATAGAAAAACAACGCGAGGCATATCAGTCCAAGCAGATACAGCGCGATAATGCGAAGAGTTTTTGAAGAATTCCTCATTATTGTTTTGCAATTGATCAGATTACAAAAGTAAAATCAATCAACATTTACGACACCCAATCCTGCGCTACATCGACGATGGTCCAGATGCCATAGCGCTTTTCAACACACACAAACGCCGCATAGCCACACAATCCGGCGCAATCGCTCTGAAAGTAAAAAACAGCTTTTGTATAACCGGCATCATACACAATTGTTGAATAGGTAATTACTTTTTCGCCAACTTTACGATTGATTTTCTTTCCCCGCGGAAAAGGGGAAATCCTGTAGTTGGCCGTATTTACAATCCGTTCTGAATTCAGTTTTGCCTCCGCTTTCTGTCCGCTTTTCAATTGATTGAGCAAGACTGCAAAAGAGCTATCGGAGAATGAAATATTGTTCTCACTTCTATTCAGAAACACGCTTGAGTCGCGATATGGCACCAGACAGGAAGTGAAAAATATTTTCCTGCGGTTTTGTGCTGAAACAGAATCTTCCGGGTGGATAAAATTGTCGTAGCCAAAAGTTCTGGGAGCACCTTCCGGACCGGGATTCGCCAAATGCTCAAAGGTAGCATTGATTACCCGGTAATCCTCAGCTATAGCCGTATCAGCTTTCTTTGACAACTTATTATTGTCTGTTTCGCTTTTCTGCTTGTTGCATGACAGCAGAGAAATGGATATAAGAATTATAAAAACCAGTGAACAACGCATTCCTGAAATGTTTAAGATTTGATTTTGTTTATAATTCAAAACAATTTCTGTTTAAAAGATTTTCTGCAAAAAGCAGATGTGTCTGATATGTCTTGCTATAATTCACGAATTCCTGAAGCATTGGTCATCCGTGAAATAAACCAGCCGCTACTCAGTATTTCTACATTATCAATTACAATTTCATATGCTTTGCCCTGAAAGGAAAACCGGTATTCGCATTTCGCACTAAAGAAATCAGAACGGTCTTTTGCAAATGAATAACGCATGTCAATAAATTCAATTTTTTTCCATTTAATTCCCAATTGCTTCCCTTCTGCAATACGCTTTTCGAATGAAGCTTTGCTCTGATCAATAAATTCTTTTGAAAACTCAGCCCAGTTGTTATTAACAGTGCTTGAAAAGTTGTTTTTCTCTTCTTCATCTTTGACATTGGTTTCAATCAATTCAAGCATCAATTCACGGGTAATCAAAAGCTTTTCAAATGATTTGGATTTTCCACTCTGAAAAGCAGCATGAAGTTCTGTGCCGAATATTTTAAAATCCGTCAATTGTTTTTCGGTAAGTACCGGAGGTGCTATTTTTATAAATCTGGTACGCTCAATTACTTTTTTAACAGCGGTTTCAGCTAGCTCGCAATTTGAATAACAATTGTTATTGATGGTGTACTTCCTTCCATCATGAATCAATATAAAAGTACAGGTTTGTACAGATTTATCCGGCTTTTGAGCTATATAAAAAGTACCGGCAACACTGTCGAGCAACAAATCTTCTTCTTTCAGTTTCACCATGGAAGGATATGTTTTTACATCGGATTGAAAAGACTGATCAGCCAGTTCCTTTGAAGTTTCATTTCCTGAATACGGTTCGGCATAAATGGTTACAAATGTTGCAACATCCGGCATTTTTATTTTAAGCCAGAGCGAAGATTGTTCGATTTTCCAACCCTCATCATTACAGATAGAAATATTGAGTTTTGTACTTCCAAACGTTTTGATGCAATCCTGTGCAGATAATCCGCCCATGAATAATGTACAGCACATAGCGTGTAGCGCCAGAATGCAACAAAGCTGAAATTTTTTCATATTGACATGTTATTGGAATTATTTAATTGCATAAAGCAACCTTTAAAAGCGACCGGACAAATATAAACAAAATGCCCATTAATATTCTTACAAAGCTTGTATTTAGTTGATTGCATAAATATTTCGATGGAGTCTATCCCGCTGATGATGCTACCTTAAGGTCTGTTCTACTGTCTATCCTTCGACGGAGTTTACCCCGCTTTCGGTATTTCGTTCCGATAACTATCGGAACCCCTCAATGTGACAGCGTCGGGGCTCAGGATGACAAAAATGGGTTTTTAAAGATGCACGACATTAATATTTTCAACAATGACCAGAATTCAAAAATGTCAAGTAATCTATTGTAATGATCCGATGAAGCCAAATCAATCATTTCATCAATGATTGTCTGTATGCGATTTCACTAATCATAATGCAGCTTGCAGCCCCTGCCGGAATTCTATTTGGACCTACACACAATTTTCCTTATGAGCAGCATCAGGCTGAAA
>CAYSCE010000041.1:0-14789 GCA_964429475.1 uncultured Bacteroidaceae bacterium
GCAATGTATCATTATGAAAATGGCTGAACCGGATGGTTCAGCCATTTTTTTTGGTGCGAAATGCAGATTAGTGAGCAATCACCAGTTTTTTATACAGTATGTGATCATTGAGAGTCAATCGGACAATATAAGTTCCGGCCGGTTGTGCTGAAAGATCAATTATCAATGGATTTTCGGAAGTCCTGATCTGACTTGCAGACCAAACAGTCTGACCGATAGAATTCATGATTTCCATAGCGGCAGTTTCATTGTTAAAAACCGATAAGTCAACGCTGAAAACTCCGTTGCCCGGATTTGGCATGATACTCAGATTGTTTTCAGGCTCAGCAATGCCTGCACAAGGATTTACGAATATGCTGAAAGCCGGCGATAGTGGCCCTGCACCGCAGGCATTTTCCGCATAAACGGTTAGATTTCCCGATGTTGCATTGGCTGCGAAATCAAGTGATACAATGCTGGAAGTCCCGTTGATGGTCACTCCGGTGCCTGAATACGACCAGATATAATCAAGTGCATTGGCGAGTGTCCCGCAATCATAAAGGACTGTGGTTTGTCCCTGACATACGGTATCCGATCCGTTTATAAGTCCCATTTCATTCACAAGTTCCAATACGGTGATTGGAAATGGTGCAGATACTGTTCCTGCTCCGCAGGGATTAGTACCGTTCACAGTCAGCGATCCGCTGGTGGCAAATGGTCCAAAATCAAGTGTTACTGAATTGGCGTTTTCATTCAGGGTAACCCCGGAGCCGGAATAATTCCAGTCATAGGAATCGGCTCCTGTGATTGCGGAAGTTGTGTAGGCTACGTTCGACTCCAAAACACATGCATAAGAATTTCCGGAAATTGTTCCGGCGGGATCGGGTGCAGCTGAGCATGAGGAATAGCAGAAGTCATCGAGATAACAGCTATTGTAACTACCGGCACCACATAGTCCTGAGCCGGTGTTTGTAACAATGACTGAGGTATCAATATCCCATACACCATCGCGTTCAATATCAATGAGCAAATATACGGTAGATCCCATGAATTCCATCCTGAAATTCAAATCTGTACCCAGGTTTAATCCTGAAGTCACAGAAAGCACATTGTTGTTGTCGCAGGAGAGAAAATATGCATTGAAATACCCGGCTGATGAATTGTCCTGTACTTTGAACAGAATGTTTGTGACATCACTTGTATATCTGGCCACAATTCCCATAAACTTGGTCTGTCCAGATCCGTTGTAAATGGCTCTTCCGGAGACATAGCCATTTGTAGCTGTGCTTCCGTTTAGGGTGGCAAAGTTCCAGTCAGTAACAGCCGGCGATTTTAGTTTGTTTGATTCAACAGACCAGTCATTGGATTGTTCTGTCCATCCCGGAATGGTGGTTGTGTTTGCGATGTCGAAATAATCACATGTTTGTGCAAATGTACCTGTGGGTGCAAGTACTGCCAGACAAAAAAGGAGTAAAAAGATTTTCATAACAGATTTTTGCTCAAATGTAGCGATAAAATTTACTATTTGATATTAAAAATCTGATATTTCAATACAAATAGTTGCATAAATCGCATGGATTGCAATAATGCAGGGAGAAAATCAAGCAGCTAAGGAAAACCATTCCTGACCATACCGAACGTAGGTGGGCTGATACAAAAAAACAAGAAAAAGGCTGAAATCACTTTCAGCCTTTTTTTACATCCTGATTTTGTTTATAGTTTAAGAATTGTGCTATTTCCCTTCAATCCAATCGTACACCGATTGATCAAGAATACTCTGTTTTGGCGGAATCATTTTTACAAGAGAGCCAGTCTCATCAATCAGGTATTTCTGAAAATTCCATTGCACATCGGATTCCAGAACCCCATTGAGATCCTTGCCGGTAAGCCACTTGTACAATGGGTGCATGTCCTTTCCCTTGACACTGATTTTTTCCATCATGGGAAACGATACACCATAATTGAGCGTACAGAATTCCCTGATTTCATCGGCTGTGCCGGGCTCCTGACTTAAAAAATTATTGGCCGGAAATCCTATGATAACAAAGTTTTTGTCTTTGTACAGATCGTACAATTTCTGTAAATCTTCGTATTGTGGTGTCAGCCCGCATTTGCTGGCTACATTAACAATCATCACTTTTTTCCCTTTCAGCGAGGCCATGTCGTAGTCTTCGCCTTCGAGTGTTTTCACTTTGAATTGATGCAGTCCATTGTTTTGAGCAACAGCGATCGAACTAAATAATACAGATAGAACAAATATGGAGGTTTTCATGTTGTTTTTTTTTGATGTACAAATATAACCTGCCGCATAAGTGAATTTGTCCGGAAGTGACAATTATCAGGCAATGCTTCAACCGTAAATTGTATCAGGGAAAATGCAAAAAAATGACTATTTTTGCGCAAAATTGAATAGCTATGTTTGAAGGTCTGAGCGACAGGTTGGATCGCGCGTTTAAAATGCTGAAAGGGCAGGGCAGGATTACCGAAATCAACGTTGCCGAAACGGTGAAGGAAATCCGTAAAGCATTGCTGGATGCTGACGTTAATTATGCCACAGCCAAACAGTTTACCGATTCGGTGAAAGAAAAGGCAATGGGGCAGGATGTTCTGACGTCAGTATCACCCGGACAGATGATGGTAAAAATTGTTCACGATGAACTGGTAGCCCTGATGGGTGGTGATAAGGTTGAAATCAATCTGAAGCCCAGTCCTTCGGTCATTCTAATGTCGGGTTTGCAGGGATCGGGTAAAACAACGTTCTCGGCAAAACTTGCTGCCTATCTGAAAAGTAAAAAAGGCCGCCAGATTTTGTTGGTAGCATGCGATGTTTACCGCCCTGCTGCTATCGATCAGATTAAAGTGCTGGGCGAGCAGATCGGCGTTCAGGTATACACCGAGGAAGGAATCACGGATCCTGTGCGCATTGCAAAAAATGCAGTGGCTCATGCAAAACAATATGGCATAAACACTGTCATTATCGATACTGCAGGTCGTCTGGCGGTGGATGAAGAAATGATGCGCGAAATCCGCAACATTCACGATGCTGTGAATCCGGCTGAGACATTGTTTGTGGTGGATGCCATGACGGGACAGGATGCAGTGAATACCGCGAAAGCCTTCAACGATGTGTTGAATTTTGACGGTGTTATTCTGACCAAACTCGATGGTGATACACGTGGTGGTGCGGCCATTTCCATTAAGGCTGTTGTTGACAAGCCCATCAAATTTGTGGGTATTGGTGAAAAGATGGATGCGCTTGACGTGTTCTATCCGCAACGTATGGCCGACCGTATTCTGGGCATGGGCGATATTGTTTCGCTGGTTGAAAAAGCCCAGGAGCAATTTGACGAGGAAGAAGCCCGTAAATTGCAGAAGAAACTTGCCAAAGACCAGTTCACTTTTGATGATTTTCTGAAACAGATTCATCAGGTGAAAAAAATGGGAAATATGAAAGACCTGGTAGGTATGATTCCCGGTATGGGCAAGGCTATGAAAGATGTGGAGATTGATGATAACGCATTCAAGAGCATTGAAGCCATTATTTATTCGATGACACCGGAAGAAAGAACCAATCCGACAGTGCTCAACGGCTCGCGCAGACTCCGTATTGCAAGTGGCTCAGGAACTACGGTTGCCGATGTCAATAAGCTGATCAAACAGTTTGAAGATACCCGCAAAATCATGAAAATGGTGACCACCGGTGGCGCACGCAATGCGATGAAGCAAATGAAGCAGATGAAGAGAAGATGATTTGCTAATGTGCTGATGTATCGATGTGCTGATGATTTGAAAATTTGGTAATTTGAAAATTTGAAAAAACTTTGTCACTCCGTTACTTTGTCATGCACAACGCACAGAGCTGATTACTGAAAGCTGAATACTGAGATGTAACGTGTAACGAAATGATGTGAAAATGTGAAGATGTGGAAATGCGGGAAGAGATATGAGTGACGAAATCTGAAACGATTGTAACGTGTAACGATTGTAACGTGTAACTCTTGTAACGCAAATAATGGTGAAACAAAAATAGTGTTCTGAAAAAAATACAACATGAATCTGATTGATGGAAAGCTGATCAGCGAACAGATCAAAGAAGAAATAAAAAAAGAAGTTGCAGCCATGATCGATCGTGGCGAGCGCGCTCCACATCTGGCGGCTGTGCTGGTGGGCGAAGATCCGGCCAGTCAGACTTATGTGGCAAGTAAGGAAAAAAACTGTACGTCGGTTGGCATAACTTCAACCATTTACCGCCTGGACGAAACGACCACCGAAAAGCAACTGATGGATGCAGTTGAGTTTCTGAACAATGATCCGGAGGTAGATGGATTCATTGTCCAGCTGCCGCTTCCGGAGCACCTGGATGAAAATAAGGTGATCGCTGCCATTAATCCGGATAAAGATGTAGATGGTTTCCATCCTGTAAACATTGGGAAAATGGTATTGGGACAGGATGCTTTTATTTCAGCCACACCTTTTGGGATCATGGAAATGTTGCGCCGATGCCAGATTGAGACAGTTGGTAAACATTGCGTAGTGATAGGCCGCAGCAATATTGTTGGTACTCCCATGTCGATTCTGATGTCGCGAACAACCAATCCGGGTAATGCGACGGTGACGCTTTGTCACAGCAAGACACAGAATCTGAAGGAAATTGCAGCATCGGCCGATATTCTGATTGTGGCCATTGGCAAACCGAATTTTGTGACTGCCGATATGGTAAAAGAAGGTGCAGTGGTAATTGATGTCGGTATGCACCGCATTGAAGATACCACCAAAAAAACCGGCTTCCGATTGACCGGAGATGTTGACTTTGCTGAAGTTTCGAAAAAAGCATCATGGATTACACCTGTGCCTGGTGGCGTGGGCCTTACTACAATTTCAGCTTTGCTTATGAATACGATGAAAGCCCGTAGAAAAGCAAAATTGTAAAACTATGAAATGGCTTTGTCTGATCATTCTTTTTCTTTGCAATACTTCGTTGGTACGTGCGCAGGATACTTTAGTAACCTGGAATGAGGAAGAGATTCTGGGCAAAATCGTGGAGATTGATAACAAGATTATTGTCTTTAATCCGTCTGATGAGCCTGGTAAAACCTACAGGATTCATTCGAGCGAGTTGCAGCGTTTAAGCTATGAGAATGGCCAAACCATTTACTTTTTTGAAAAATACCCGGACATTGTTACCAAAATGAAAAAAGCTTCTCCCTACAGGAACATGATTGAAGCAGGTCCTTTTGGAGTTCCCTTCAATCATTTTTATGTCGGGTATGAACATTTGTTTGAAAAACGAAACACACTGGAAGTGCAGGCAGGTATCATAGCTCCGATGCTTATGCCTGGCAATGAAAATCTGAAAGGATTTCATCTGAATTGTGCCTGGAAACGGATTTTTTCAGAGCCTGTACGAATCAGTGGTTTATCGGTGAGACCCCAAATGCAGGGCGCATATGCAGGGTTAATGCTGACCATGAATCTGATCTCTTTTTCGCAGAAAATTGATTTTCCGATTGACACGGTTGGTTATTCAATTTTGTACGACCAACGCAAAACAAGAGTACCGGTTTTTTTACCAACCATGCATTTTGTTTTTGGTTATAACAAAATGGTGGCTCCAGCTATAATGATTGGTTTTTGCGGCGGATTAGGTGGAGGCCCAAAGCTGGTGCTGAGTAGCGATGAACAGATTCGCAAACAGGCCGTGATACCGGAAACAACTATAGGAATTCAGCGATTTTCGGCAGGAGCGTTCAGCCTGATTGGCCAGATTTCGATCGGGATTCTTATCAAGTAGTGATTTTTTAATACTGTAGTATAGTCCTCAACAAAAAACACCATTGCTTTTGTGGCAATAAATCAACTGGGATATGAATGAAATTGATCACGACGGAATTGTCGAAGAGATTAAGGGAAACAAGCTGATGGTGCGCATTGTCACCCGCTCAGCCTGCGCATCCTGCCAGGTGAAGAATCTCTGCAATCCTTCGGAAATGAAGGAAAAATTGTTTGAGGTAGAAGTTCCTGATCCCGAAAAATTTTCAGTCGGTGATCGCGTCAATATGGCCATCAGCGAAGGACAGGGGATGTTTGCTGTTTTTCTTGGTTATGTGATTCCGGTTATTTTGCTTATTGGTGGCCTTATTGCCGGATTAAATATCGGACTTAATGAACTGGCCTCTGCCGGAGCAGCTCTGGGACTGACGGGACTGTATTATCTTGTTTTGTTTTTTACGCGAAAGAAGACCATGAAACGTTTTACTTTTTATGTGACCCGCTTATGAAAATCGCATACAATATTTCGCTGAAGAATTTCAACACATTCGGTATCGACGTGAAAGCCGCATGTATGGCTGAAATTGAGAATGCCGATGATTTGTTGAATTTGAAAGATATTTCTTTACCCGAACCCTTTTTTTGTATTGGTCAGGGCAGCAATCTGCTGTTCACAAGCGACTTTAAAGGCTCTCTGATTCATTTCATCAACAGCGGATGGAAAGTTATTTCCCAAAACAATGAAGAGGTCATTATTCGAGCAAACGCTGGCTGTATCTGGGATGAGCTGGTTGAACAAACGCTGCTGGATGGATATTACGGGCTGGAGAATTTGTCGTTGATTCCCGGAACGGTTGGCAGCACGCCGGTTCAGAACATCGGGGCCTATGGTGCCGAAGCTGCGCAGTTTATTGTGAGTGTTCATGTCTTTGACAATAACGCTCAGAGATTCTTTGATATTGAGAACAAGGATTGCGAATTCGGCTACCGGCACAGCATCTTTAAGTCAAAGCCATCGTGGATGGTTGTATCGGTGGATTACCGTCTGAAAACGGTTGCTGCAACAAGCACGCATTATAGGGCGGTAGAAGAATATATCCAGAAAAACAATCTGGATGGAAGAGATCCGATGGTGGTGCGCAACGCCGTCATTGCTATTCGCGAAAGCAAGTTACCCGATTATAAGTTGCTTGGAAATGCCGGAAGTTTTTTCAGAAA
This sequence comes from uncultured Bacteroidaceae bacterium, assembly GCA_964429475.1. Taxonomy (GTDB): domain Bacteria; phylum Bacteroidota; class Bacteroidia; order Bacteroidales; family DTU049; genus GWF2-43-63. The sequence continues at coordinate 6,967 of CAYSCE010000041.1, forward strand.
TCCGGTTATTGAAAAGAAACTGTTTGATCAGCTATATAAAAAATTTCCGGCGATGCCATTTTATCCCGAAGCGGATGACAGGTATAAAATTCCGGCGGCATGGCTCATTGAAAAGAGCGGCTGGAAAGGGTTTCGGGGATTTAATGCAGGCGTTCACGATCAGCAGCCATTAATACTGATCAATCTGGGCGGAGCCAGCGGGCAGGAAATAAAAATGCTGGCCGAAGAGATTCAGACCAGCATAAAAAATAACTTCGGAATACAATTGCACCCCGAAGTCATTTATTTATAAAGACAATATTTTTTTACTTCTTGAAAAAGTTCTGTGCTTCGTCAGCAGGCAGAATTCTTTGTTTGAAGCAATAGGCGCCGGTTTTTTCCGATTTCACCATTTTGATGGCCTTGGTGTATCCACGTGTCTGGCCGGTTTTCAGGGTTGCAACTACTTTCTTTGCCATGACTCAGCTTATTTAATTTCTTTGTGAACAGTAACTTTCTTCAGAATGGGGTTGTATTTCTTCAGCTCCATACGCTCGGGCGTATTTTTCTTGTTTTTAACGGTAACGTAGCGCGAAGTACCGGGAACACCGCTGTTTTTGTGCTCGGTGCACTCAAGAATAACCTGAACGCGCGCTTCTTTTGATTTCTTTGCCATTTCCGTGAATTTTGGGTTGCAAAAGTAGAAATTTTATTTGAACTGACCAAATGTTTTGGGGAAATAATTTTATCAACTCCTAATTAGTACAAGTTCAACTGGTTGCATTATTAAGCTCAAATTCAATTTAGGCCTTTTAAAAAGAAGACAAGCTGTATATTTGTAAAAAAAATCTCTATGACCCGCACCACAGCACTCGAATTACTTGATCAGCATATTCAGAATCCGCGCATGAAAGCGCATTGCCGGGCTTCGGAAGTAGTGATGCGCTCATTGGCGAGACATTTTGGAGAAGACGAGGATGTGTGGGGACTGGCCGGCCTGCTTCATGATATTGATGTTGAAATCACCAATGCCGATGCTATGACCCATGGACAGGTGTGTGTGACTATGTTGCGCGAAGCCGGTTTTCCGGAAGAAGCCATCGAAGCCATCAGCCTGCACAACGAAATGTCGGCTCCGAAACCCCGCAGTACGCGATTTCATCACGCACTGGCTGCAGCCGAAACCATCACCGGTTTGATAACTGCAACAGCATTGGTTTACCCGGATAAAAAAATCAGCAGTGTGAAACCAAAGTCGGTTGTGAAGCGCATGAAAGAAATACATTTTGCTGCATCGGTGAAGCGGGAAAACATCCTCGAATGTGAACAAATCGGATTGCCGGTCGACACCTTTGCAACCATGGCTTTACAGGCCATGAGTGAGATTGAAAATGAATTGATTTAAAACAGGTTGCTGCTTATTCAAAATATAATTAGTCATTCTGTTCTGATTCCAGGTCTGATTCTTCTTCGACTGGGATCGATGCTGTAATGCTTGATTTTCGTGTATAACCAGTCACAAAAAGCATGATCAGAATGGCAGCCGAAATTATGTTGAAGAAAATCCTTGAGGAAATTAAAACAGAAACACCCAGAAAATATGCATTGTTGATCAGAACAAGTAAAAACGTATAAAACACCAGATTAATAGCTGTTTCTGGTCCTCCCGGGTAACTATGTACATGCGATGCATGCGTCTTATCAAATTTGATGAATTTAAGAATCAATACAATATTATATACAAGCAATTGAACATTGAATATTGCATAAATCGAAATTTGTCGCAGCAATTCGATTTTTTCCAGGGTTGGATATTTGTCATAATCAGTTATAGAAACTGACAGATAATCGGTCTGGACATCCGGTGATAAAAACCAAAATGGCAAAAAACCAATAAACACCAGAATGGCCGGAATGGCGTGCAAATAAATGTGCTTTTGCCTGTTAGAATCGTTCACAAATAAGTAATACCCAAAAATGCTGCTAAAGGGAACCAACAGCAAATTTACAGGTTGACGCAACGGAAACAAGATCGCTGCTTCACCATACATCTTCTGGCAATATATAAACGAATACAGATAGCTGAAAGTAAGCAAGCCAAAAACAATCATCAGAAAATAATGATGATTCTGATTCAGCTTCTGGTATCGGACTAAAAGCAAAATCATTGCTGCCAGGCTAATCAGGACCGGTAACAATGACAGTATCTGATCCGTTATCTGATTCATGTTAAAAGTGGTTAAACTACAAATATACAATCTTAATTGAATAATTTGATGAATTCATTATAAAAATGCCTTAGGTGTAAATAACCGCTTACACCACACTCTGATAGCCGGTGGTCTTTGTCCCCTCTTTGAAATAACAGGTCAGGAAAGTTAAGATTCATCGAATAATTCATTTTAAAACTGAAATATCATCAATGCTGAGTTCTCCGGTATTTAACAATTATGTACCTTGGTGGTCTAATTTGCTAATTTTAATCAGTACCATGATGAGATTTCTATTGTCGCTGTTTTTCAGTCTGTTTGTTTTTCAGACCTGGGCCCAGATTCAGGTTGTACACGACCTCACCTGTTTCGGTGATGCTGACGGTGCTGTCATTGCTGTGCCCGACTTTGGCACCGCACACCTATTTGTGGAATACCACTGAAACCACTCAGGCCATTCATAACCTGAGTGCCGGAACCTACAGTGTAACAGTTACCGACGCACTTGCAGCAACAGCCGTTTACTCCTATGATCTTACGCAGCCGGCGCAGATAGTTATCACAACGGGGACCATCACACCCAGCACCTGCGACGGATTCAACACCGGCGCCATCGATATCGGCGTGAGCGGTGGTGTTCCTGCTTACAATTATTTCTGGCGCGATGTGAAATTCGATTCCACCTTTTATTCAGAAGATATTGCCGGTGTCCGCGGAGGAACGTACCGCATCGAAGTGACCGACAGCTGGAACTGCATGGTGTTCGATACCATTGTTATTCCTAATTTGGACACGATTCCATACACTTCAAATCTGGTGGGTTATGTGTGCAATGGTCTGAAAGGCAATGCCAGTGTAACCGCCACCGAAGCAATGGCCGGTTATTATTTTACCTATTCGTGGGACACTGAATTTGTTGACGGCTCGTTTACAACAAACGATACCATTTTTCAGGGGGGCGTGGCGTTGCTGGCCGGTACCTACACAATCACCATCACCGACAATCAGACTGGCTGCCAGGGTTATTATGATTTCACCATCAATCAGTCGGCAACACCTATGGTTGTTTCAGAAGATGTCGTTCATAATATCTGTAACAACGACACCTATGGTTCAATTTCACTTTTCATTACAGGCGGTGATCCCATGCCGGACTATGACGTTACATGGACCGGGCCCAACGGATTTACAGCTACAGGTGGAACAATGATTTCGGGGCTTGTGTCCGGATCATATAATTATACGGTAACCGACGACAGTGCCTGTACCAATACGACGACAGTTGTTATTCACTCCGAGCTGGGTGATTGCTTCACATTGCCAAATCTGGTCTCGCCCAATGGCGACGGATTCAATGATACTTACTACGTTGAAGGCGCCTGCAATTACGTAAGTTTCTTCATGCAGATTTACGACTCGTGGGGTAAGCTGGTGTATGAAACCACCGATTGCGCGGGCGCCTGGAATCCGCTCGACGATGATGCTCCGGCAAACAGCGTGTATTATTATGTGGTGCGTCTGAACGACGGCATCATTGAAAAGGAATATAAAAGCAGCATTGACGTAAAATATTAAGCCATGAAAAGAATTTTAATCTTCAGCATATCGCTGCTCTTCGGCACAGCTTTGTTTGCACAGTTTCAGGTAGGCCAGAGCCTGAGTCCTTTTCAGAATGTTGCTCCAGAAACACAGAATCAGGCATTATCGGCGTGGTATGGTGTTCCGCAGCTCAGTTTTTCAACCGGATCGCGCATTGACGGATTCGGCAACCGGCCCGTTTATCAGACACTCGCACTCTCGGCCCCGACAGGCAATAGCACGGGTGCAGCATTTGTAGTCAACCGCGAAAAAGCCGGACTCACGACCATGTTATCTGCTGATTTCTCATTTCTGTATTCACTGAATCTGGCTCCTGAAAAGGGCATGAAGCTGGTGTTTCACGGAACGGGATCTTTCAATCAGATGACATTCAGTATCGATGATGCCGTTGTCAATCAATACGACGATCCGGTTCTGGCAGGCGGTACCATGCATCAGCCGGCCGGCAATGCGTCTGCAGGATTGGCTTTGATGAGTCAGAACAAATATTATGTCGGACTCAATGTATCGCAGTTAATTCCTGTTCGCTACGGATTCATGAATACCGTTGTTGATAATCAAATGAAGCCTGTGATTGGTTTTCAGGGCGCCTACGTGTATTCGCTCAACGAAAACGCATCGCTGCAGGGCTGGGCGGCTGCGGGAATGAGCAATAAAATTTTCGGATTTCAGTTGGGCGCTGATTTTAAATACCGCAAAATATTCTGGGTAGGTGCAGGATACCGCAACAATTCCTCTATGATACTGAATGCCGGAATCACTGCACAGAGCTTTAGTTTCGGATATGCGTTCGCGTATGGTATGTCCGATGCAGTAAAGAACAACGCCACCTATGCAGGCGTAAGCAACGCGATTTTTATTCGTAAGATTTTCAACGAACAAAAAGCAGCACGCTGATGAAACGTTTGCTGTTTATATTATTATTGTTCCTGTTATCGTCTTCTGATGCGGTTTTTGCGCAGCAGGTAATTAAGCGTTTGGATAGTTTGTATGCTGCGGGTAAATTGAAAATTGTTCCTGTCAGTGAAGTCAATTGTCCTCAGGGCGACTATGCTCCGGTGTTGCTGAATTCAGGAAAGCTCATTTTTACTTCGGAGCGGGTGAATCCCGAAACGCGCGAAATGTCGCTGGCAGGTAATCAGAATGTGTATGAATACAATTCCAAAAACGGAAAAACGAAATACAGTTATTTCTACAACACCGATGATCACTCGGCTGTAGCTGGTATCAGTGCTGACCGGAAAGCCGCCTTTTTATTCAGAGCCTGGAATGGCGGCGATATCTATGCAACAGCAGGTTTATCCGGAAAAGAAAAATACAATCATTTCAAACGTATTTCATTTCCGCTCAACACCGATGAAAGCCAGGAACAGTCAGCGTCTTCGTGGAACAGCCGGATAGTGTTTTCTTCGGACCGTACTGGTGGAGCCGGTGGATTTGATTTGTATTGCGGCATTGCTGATGAGAAAGTGAAATTGTCATCGGTGCTTTTAATTGATAGTGTGAATGCGCCTTCCGATGAAACCGATGTTCGGTTCATGAGCGATGGCACATTGCTTTTCAGCAGCAATCGCGACGGAAAATTCAAGCCATATTTTACTCGTTTTGATGGATCAAAATGGAATGCTCCGCAAAAGATTGCTTTCATCCCGGACAGTTTTGCCGCAAGCGATGTGCGCGACCTGGTGGTCTACGATACGGTGTTTTATTTCAGCAGCAACCGCAATGGAAATTATGATATTTATTCCTGCGAAATCATTCGTGACACCATTCCGGTTGTGAAGCCCGACACAGTGATTGCTGAAGTCATAGACACCGTGCCGGTTGTATCAGAGTTCGAACAGAAACTGATTGATCTGGAAGCAAAACTCGACACCATTGCATTCAAGCCCTACCGCGCATTTGTGCAGGTTGGTGCCTATCGGTATGTAAAAACCATGGATGAATTCAAGCGACGTTTTCCTGCGTTTGACACTACTGCATTGCGCATGGAATATGAGATGCCGGCTGCTTCGTCCTCCGACAGTGTGCGCAAGTATTTGATTGATCAAACCTATATGACTCTGCGCGAAGCCGCATTAAGACAGCAGGTAGCTCTTCGGCAACAAGCCGATAAAATCAATTTATACGAATCTCCCGTCGAGGCTTTTATAGCTGTGTACGACGCGCGCAATGTGCGTATTGTGATCTTTTTCAATGTCGAAAAAAAGGATTACAAGATTCTGGTGGGAGATGAGGTTGTGTATTTTTAGTTGTCAGTTGTGATACGCCGCGGCGGAGCCAGTTGCCAGTTAGGATGAGGTTAAGCACCTGTGGTGAGCAGTGACCAGTGACCAGTGAGCTTTGCTGAATGCACAAAGGAGCGAATGTTTTAAAACAAAACTTGCAGCAACCTTCAAATACACTTGGTCATTTGTTTTGCCCGAAAACTCAGTGGAGATTTATGAGTCTTTGGTGGCTACTGTCACGGATATAAATCCGCGCCAGTAGGGTGTAAGTGCGTTTTCGTAATAAAATTAAAATCTGCGTTTATCCGCATCTGAACAAGATAAAAGACAAAAGCGCCGCACTGAGCTTGCCGAAGGGATAAAAGTATCCGTGGTTAACCGCGTTTATCTGCGTCTAACCTCTCTTCAAAATTGATATCTGCGTCATTCCGCGTCAAAAATAATAACCGCGTTTATCCTTTTTTCAGCAAGGCGGTCAGCGTTATCATGTCTGCAATTTAACTGCAACAGGCAGTCAGGCAGATCCGCGTCTATATTTTAATCCGCGTTTATCCGCGTCTAAACATCCAGCTTATCCAGAAGGTCGTCGCTGACAAGATTCGGCAGTGTGACAATCAGTCCGGGATTGGCTTCCATAGCTCGTTTGATGGCAAAGGTGGCGTTCGGATTACGTGCCCAGTTGCGGCGCGAAATACCATTATTCACATCCCACAAAAGCATGTTCTTCAGTCTGCGATCAGCATCAGCACTGCCGTCGAGCACCATGCCGAAACCGCCGTTGATTACTTCGCCCCAGCCAACGCCGCCGCCGTTGTGCAGCGAAATCCAGGTAGCGCCACGGAATCCGTCGCCGGCAAAATTCTGCACAGCCATATCAGCGGTGAAACTTGAACCGTCGTAAATATTCGAAGTCTCGCGGAAAGGGCTGTCAGTGCCGGATACATCGTGGTGGTCGCGACCGAGAACGATGGGCGCCGATATTTTTCCTTCTTTGATGGCGTTGTTGAAAGCTTCGGCAATTTTAATACGGCCATCTGAATCGGCATACAGAATGCGGGCCTGCGAGCCGACAACGAGTTTGTTTTTCTGTGCTTCGCGGATCCAGTGAATGTTGTCGCGCATCTGCTGACTGATTTCGTCGGGCGAAGTAGCAGCCATTTTTTCAAGTACATCAGCTGCAATGTTGTCCGATAATTCCAGATCTTCTGGTTTCCCTGAAGTACATACCCAACGGAAAGGTCCGAAGCCGAAATCGAAACACATCGGTCCCATGATGTCCTGAACGTAGCTCGGATAGCGGAAAGTGCCGTCTTCTTTCATAATGTCGGCACCGGCACGTGAGGCCTCGAGCAGAAATGCATTTCCGTAATCGAAGAAATATGTTCCGCGTTCGCTGTGTTTATTGATAATGGCAGCCTGACGACGCAGACTTTCATACACTTTTTCCTTAAACAATTCGGGCTGCTCCGCCATCATGATATTCGATTCTTCGAAGCTCATGCCGGCCGGATAGTAACCTCCTGCAAACGGGTTGTGGAGCGATGTCTGGTCAGATCCGATGTGTACAAAAATATTTTCTTTATACAGATGTTCCCACAGATCAACAATATTTCCAACGTATGCGATTGAAAGCGCTTCCTTGTTCTTTACCGCTTCAGTAGCGCGTTTGGTAAGAGCATCGAGATCGGAGAAAATTTCATCGACCCAGCCCTGATCGTGTCTTTTATGGGCGGCAGCGGGATTCACTTCGGCCACAATGCCCACCACGCCTGCGATTTTAGCTGCTTTAGGCTGAGCGCCCGACATG
>CAYSCE010000042.1:0-14642 GCA_964429475.1 uncultured Bacteroidaceae bacterium
TGTCCATTCTTTTTTTTGAGCTTTTATACGTGGCACCTCAAAAAAAGATATGGCCTTTTTAACAAATATTGCCTGAGCCTCAAAAAAATATTATATATTTGCCCAAAATTCCTATTTTTGCAGTTCAACTAAAAACGAAACCAATAAACAACCAATCTTATGAAACACCTTAATCTGAAAATTGTTGTTGCACTTGTACTGTCAGCAGCTTTGATGTCAGGTTGCGGTCTCAAGAAAATGGCCAAGAAATACAGTACGGTCAAATATGAGGCAAAACCTGAAATGCTGGAAACCCATGGGGGGAAAATCAATACTGCTGTTAAAGGCGTATTCCCTGCCAAATATTTTGACAAAAAGGTAACTGTGGAATTCACTCCGGTACTGAAATACGAAGGTGGCAGCTACACCTGCAAATCCATCAAGATTCAGGGTGAAAAAATCACCGGTGACGGCATTACCATCAATAAAGTGAATGGTGGTTCTTTCGACTGGGCCGATGTTATTCCTTACAAACCTGAAATGAATGCATCGCAGCTGGTTGTCAATGCAAAAGCTACCAAAGGTAAAAAAACCATTGACCTGGGTGAAGTAAAACTGGCCGATGGCGTTATTTATACCAGCGAACGCGTTGGAAAAGACGAAGAACTGGCAGTTGCCGAACACGGTTACAAGAAAGAAGTTCTGATTACCGAAAAAGCCAGCCTGTATTTTGACTATAACAGCGCCAACTACACAAAAACCCAGAAACTTAACAATACCGACGACAGCAAAAACGCGCTGAAAAAAGCCGAAGAGTTTATTGCAAAAGGTTGGAAAGTTAAAACCATCGACATCAACGCATGGGCATCTCCTGAAGGAGAAGAAGCTTACAATGCCGAACTGTCAAACGATCGTGGCAAAGTAGCTCAGAAATATGTTGACCAGTATATTGAAAAACTGGACAAAGACAAAGCTAAAGCACAGAAGAAAAAATACGTAGAAGTAAAACGCGAATACACTGTTAACCTCAAAGCCAACGGTGAAGATTTCGAAGGTTTTATGTCAGCTATTCAAAAATCAACCATTTCTGAAAAACAGGCCATCATCAATGTGATCAAATCACAGCCCGACAAAGCAAAACGCGAACAGGAAATCAAAAACATGACCGTCATTTATGCTCAGGTAGAAGAAATTCTCGAGCCACTGCGTCGTTCTGAAATCTCTGTTGTTTGCTACGAACCAAAACGTACCGACGAAAACATCGCTATGCTTTCAACCACAGCTCCGGATAGCCTCAAAGCTGAAGAACTTCTGTTTGCTGCTACCCTGACCACAGACCAGCAAACTCAGGTCAACATCTACAAATCAGGAACAAAAATTTACGCCGACAACTGGAAATTCTGGAACAACGCCGGTTATGTTCTCATGCAGATGGGCAAAGGCAGCGAAGCCAAACCGTTTATTGAAAAAGCCAACGCTCTTTCTCCAAACAATGCTATCGTTCTCAACAACATGGGTGTTCTTGCTTCATGGGACAAAGATTATGCAACTGCAAAATCACGTTACGATGCAGCTCAGAGCGGCGGTGTTAACACCAGCTACAACCTCGGTATCCTCAAAATCCGCGAAGGAGACTATGCTGGCGCAATGTCACTCTTCGGAAGCAAAACCTGCAAATACAATGTTGCTCTTGCTCAGGTACTGAAACTTGACTATACCAACGCTACATCAAACCTGAACTGCACCAAAGGTGACCAGGCAGCTGTTGCTTATCTCCTCGCTGTTGTAGGTGCCCGCACCAACAACACCACCATGCTGTATGATAACCTGAAAAAAGCTATTGCAGCTGACAACAGCTACAAAGCTCAGGCTAAAGAAGACCGCGAATTCTTCAAATATTTCAGCGCTACAGATTTCCAGAACATCGTGAAATAATCTGCTGAAGTAATACATTATAAAAAGGCTTTCCGTAAGGAAGGCCTTTTTTTATGCCCGGTAGATTTTGTGTAATCGGCCACAAGGGCAGCCTGATTTATGATTTACGATTTATGATTTGCGATTTACGATTTGCGATTTGTGTCGCGATAGCTATCGCGATTTGATCGGAAGTATGAAGTGAACATCGAATCATGAATCCGCCGCGGCGGACGAACACGGAACACGGAAGGAAGAAGTTAAGACCGAATAATGAACCTGTCTGACTACCTGTTGCAGTTTTACCAATTTGAAATATATGATAGTCCAAAGGAATATCATGTATTTCACAAATTGGTAAATGCCGACAAAATTATTTGGACTGCAATATAATTCTCGTCGGTATTAAACCAGCCATAGCATGCAAGGTAGTGTGAATAATGAAAAAAGTGTTGAATGATGAATTGCGCTTTCTTGTGAAGAGAGCAAGAGTTCGCCGCTCACTGCTCATCCCGACGCTTCGGTCGGCGCTTTCAGCTGGTCACTGGTCACCGGTCACTGCCCACTGCTGTAGAGAGGCTTAGGTCGCTGCCTCATTTCAAAATTTCAATACATTTGTATTATGGATAACACATTACAACAAATAGTTGCTCAATTCCGCATCCGGGGCGAAGTTTCAGACATTGTCGCTTTTGGAAACGGACATATCAATGATACATATTTAGTAACAACAACCAGCAAGGACACACCGGATTATGTGCTGCAGCGCAAAAACCATCTGATCTTTAAAGATGTTCCGGGCATGATGGACAACATTGTACGCGTTGGACGACACATTCGCGAAAAGCTCATGAATGCAGGAATTACCGATGTTGATCGCCGCGTCATTACACATATCACGACACACAACGGTTCATATTTTTATCACGATGAAAATGGAAATTACTGGACACTGTGTTTGAATATTGCCAACAGCCGCAGTTTTGAGATGATTGAAAATCCGCACCAGGCCTGGCTTACAGGAAAAGCGTTCGGACAGTTTCAGCAGCAGCTGGCCGATCTGCCTGCGCCTCCATTGAATGAAACCATTGTCGATTTTCACAACATTGAATTCCGCTACCGCAATTTTCGCAAAGCCCTTGAAGTCAATTATCATCATCGGGCAGCATTGGTACAACAGGAAATTGATTTTGTTCTTGAGCACGAAACAGAAATGCATACGCTGATACAGGCACAGCGCTCGGGGCTTGTTCCCATGCGGATTACACACAACGACACCAAAATCAACAACGTGCTTTTTGATGAAAACAACGAAGTTCTTTGTGTGATTGATCTCGACACCGTAATGCCCGGTCTGGTGCATTTCGATTTCGGCGACGCCATTCGCACAGGCGCATCCACAGCGGCTGAGGATGAAACAACTCTGGACAAAATGACCATCGACCTGAAGCTGTTTGAAGCCTTTGCAAAAGGATTTCTTGAAGAAACAAAAGCAGTACTCACTCATTCTGAAATTGGCCTGCTGCCTCATTCCGCCAAGTTTATGACCTTCATTATGGGCCTGCGTTTTCTGACCGATTATCTCGAAGGCGATGTATATTATAAAATCAAACATCCCGAACACAATGTGCAGCGCGCCCGTGCGCAATTCAGGCTGGTGGCCGAAATCGGAAAGAATGAAGAGATGATGAAGGAGATTGTGGCGGGGCTGAGCTTGTAAACATCATCCACCGTGTCACCCTGAACTTGTTTCAGGGTCTTCGGTGGATGATGAGCCACGCCTGATAGATCCTGAAATAAATTCAGGATGACACCAGGCGTGGTATCGTCGAAATAAGTTCTGCTCAATAGGTATATATGTTTTCGCGAAAACAGCATTTCAACAAAAAGAACTCACACTATTTTTTTCAATCAAAAAAACACACAATAAATCATCCGGCTTAACCGTATATTTAGTAATTTGCGGTTATAATCTGTTGATATGAAAATGCTGTATACTCTTTGTATGATTTTATTACCCACGCTTTTGTTTCCGTGGCATGCGGCAGCGCAGATCAATCTGCAAGCGGAAAAAATAAATCTGCAGATTGATACCATTGAAAAACTACCACTGAAGAAAGATTCAATAAATAATAAAAACGTGCAGCAGGTTTTCCGGCTGCGTGATTATATTTTGAAAGCCGTGATCGGAAGCGACACTTGTTGGTTTTTGAACGATGAACTGTTGCTGGCAAAAAACACATCCGAATCATTCTATTATATTAAAGACACATTGGTGAGCTATTCCAAAACCGGCACCAGTCCCACGGAAAAAGAAGCAACCATACAAAAACGATCGGACGAAAAACTAAAATCGGTGTATGCCGAAATTAAAAAAATTCAACCTTTGTTTGGTGTGCGGGTAACATTGCTGGGCAAAGAACCGGAGTTCCGTGGAATTAAAAACGATTTGCTGCAATATACTTTACACATTGCCGAATCGGATCTCGAAAAACTGAAAAGCCTGCAAACCAATCGCAGCGACGTATCGGTGACACAATATACTTTTTCAACCAATAATCCCGGGTCCGATATCATGTCGTGGGAATGCAAAACATCCGCTATTGGAGAGAAAGAAATGAATTACATGATAAACTATAAGCAGTGGGGCCAGCGCTTCGACAATATTGTACTAACCGGCAGCAACGGCGAAACACGCACCCTGATTGGCTTCCGACTGATCGTTGACCGAAAATAATATTCTATGAAATACGCATTTGTTTCAGTATTTATTTCGGCTTTGTTGCTGGCAGCATCATTGAAAGGCTGGTCACAGACTGATCCGCAGCGTATTCAGTTTCCATATTTGTACAATGGATTGGTTTCTGATGATGATGAAATTTTGATAACTGATTTCAACAGCAAATGGCTTGCACCCTGTCCTTACGCAGATCTCATTCAAAGAAAACATATTCGGACCATTCATGTACAGCAACGCTCAGTTTACGAAAAGAAAAATTCCGAAGAGCATTTGATTGACAATGTGTATTTCCGTTTTACAACAGAAGGCTTGCTGGATTCAATAATAATCACCCTTTCGGACAGTTTAAAAACATTTGAAGATATAGAGGAGTGGTATGCGTTCAGCTACCGGAACGACTCGCTGGAAAGCATCCGGTATCAGATCGGAAACAACAAAAACACCCAGAACTTTCGCATTCTGTACAAAAGCGGAATTCCGTACATGACCGTTCAGGACTACAGTGGCGGGCAGTTATACACAAGGTACTTTCTGAATTCAGAAAATAATACGGTTGAAATAATTTCATCAAAAACGGAAGACTTTCAGGGCACAATAGATCCAATGTATGATTACATCACATTACCTGATGAATTTTTTATTCATGAGCATAATGAAGCCGAGGTGTTTCTGAAAGATGTGCCGGAAGGAAAGCTCTGCGTTTTAAAGGATAACAATGGCCTTGTAATTTCTGAAACTTTGTATGGTCTCAGCGATGAATACTTTGATCCAAGAGTGCGGTGGACACACACATACCGCTGGAATGAAAATAATATTCTGGAAAAAATAATTTCCGAAGAAGACATTATATATGATTGTACATTTAATGAGGATAATTTGCCCGACACCATTCGGACAAAAGATCAAATTATAAATATCAGCTATGAATATTCTGATGAAATATTGCGCTGGTCGCCCTGTGGATTCAAAGGAATTGGCGATATTGATGAATGGGTGAATATGGTTAATAAAACTGTCAAAACCCCCTCGTATAATTTTATGGGAGAAGCGGACACACTTATAAATGCCATTTCCGACCACATAGTAAAAGTGAAAACAGAAGACTACACGTATTGGTTCCGCAACGATTATCTGGTGCAGATGAACACCAAAGACGGCGAGACATTCCGGTATCTCAAAGACTCATTGGTGTCGTACGAAAAAACAAAAGGCAACAAGCTGCCCGCCGCTAAAACCATTCTCAAACGCGCATATCAGCTTCGCGATGACATTTATCTGTATTTGAAAAGCGAAGATCCGTTTTTCGGCACCCGCATTATGCTGCTTGGAAATGAAGCTAAAGTAAGCATGCATAAAGGCGACATCTATTATACGATTTACGTAAGCCGATCCATGGTGGATTCATTGAAAACGATTGATCTGAACACCGCTGATAGTCAGATTGAATGGTACACGTATGCACCTTCATCTGAATCAGACAATATGTATTTCAATAACAAAATCACACAGAAGACAATTGACTCTATAAAAGCGAGCAATCAAATTCGCTTGTTCATAAATGGATCCATAAGAAAAAACAGCCAACTCAAATCATTTGAATTCACAATTAGATTTATTGATGATTCAATTCATGAAAATGAATAAACAATATTTGGTGCAGGTTGTTTGAAGGAAAAATTTTGTTTGTAAGAGGTGATTAATTGGGATTATTTTTGGCGCTTCGCGGCTTCTGAGCTATGTTCGGCGTAGTCTGTTTATGTAATTATGCTGGGCGTAGTCTGGAGACTACGCCCTACAAATATTTGTTTTCAGATTACGCCGAACGTCAGCTCAGGAGCCAAAAGCTTGCGGCGACAAAATATTGTTTTGTAATAGGTGATTAATTGGAATTTTTTATTGGTGCTTTGCGTCTCTCGCGGCTCACGTGAAACGGGACAAGACGCCGCGTGACGATACATCTCAAAGGTGCTTCGCGTAAAACAGCTTGCCACGTTTTACGTGGTGACAGGTCGCGTGGTCCTTTGCCTGCCTGGCTCGCAGACAGGTACCTGGGGTCCCGCTGCCTCCTTCCCTGCCCGCTGCGCAGCAGGCGGGGATACGTTTGAAGCCAAATGCTATTATCAAGTTGACAGTTCAAACACTCAGGATGACAGCGGGCGGGACCCAAGGCTAATATTGTTCGATCCGCCAGCCTTGTGCTGAGCCTGACGAAGTATGGCGGATCGCCTCAAAGGAACCAACTATAGTCATTTTTGGGGTAAACGTTGATACCACGGAATATCCGCCGCGGCGGACTGATTGTTGATCGCTGACAGCTGATCACTGCTGTTGATAAGGCTTCTAAACACTAACTCATAACTCATCCGCCGCGGCGGACTTATAACTCATAACTCATAACTTAAAACTGCTTTTCTTATTTTTGCATCATGAACAACACCATCATCATCCGCAACGCGAGGGCGAATAATCTGAAAAACATCAGCCTCGAAATCCCGCACGGGAAGCTGGTTGTGGTGTGTGGTGTGAGCGGCAGCGGCAAGTCGTCGCTGATATACGATGTCATTGGAAAAGAAGGCCAGCGGCTGTTTTACGAACATTTCCTGCCGGGCAGCTATCATCAGAATATCAAACTGGGCCGGCCCGAAGCCGATCAGATCGAAGGTCTGCCCGCCGTGCTGATGCTCAATCAGCAAGGCAACGCTTCCAGTGCGCGCTCGACAGTCGGCACCATCACAGGGCTGTGGGACCTGCTGCGTTTACTGTTTGCCCGCTATGCGCACAGCAACAGCGTTACCGAAGCCAACCGCAGCCTGTTCTCATTCAACAGCCCTGCAGGACAATGTCCGCAATGCAAGGGCCTGGGCGTCGAAGACCATATTGATCCAAAGCTCCTCATCGGCGATGACACCAAAACCCTGCGCGAAGGCGCATCTGTGCTGACCACGCCGAATGGCTACATCATTTATTCGCAGGTCACCATGGAAGAGCTGAACAAAGTCTGTGTCGCCGAAGGCTTTTCGGTCGATATTCCATGGAAGGAACTGACCGACGCTCAGAAAAATATCGTTTTAAACGGCTCTGAGAAGATTAAAATCCTTTTTGGCAAGCACACCCTCGAGTCGCGCCTGAAGTGGTCTGGAATCACCGCAAAACCACGCGAGGAAGGATTTTATAAAGGCATTGTTCCCGTGATGGAAGAAATTCTGAAGCGCGACCGCAATCCGAACATCCTGCGCTTCGCACGCTCCTTCACCTGCCAGTCGTGCAGTGGCACTCGCCTGCGCAACGAAGCCAGGTCGTTTGAATGGAACAACAAAAACATCGACGATTTTCACCGCATGAGCATCGAAGAAATTCATCGGACCTTTGCGGGACTGACCTCTGAAAACGAAAGTCTGATGCAGATTTCGGAGCAGATACTCAAAAACACAACAACCCTTCTTGAACTGGGTGCGGGCTATCTGCAACTCAACCGCGAATCCTCCACCCTGTCCACTGGCGAACTCAACCGTCTGCGGCTGGCGTCCTATACCACTTCGGGCATACGCAACATTCTGTATATCCTCGATGAACCCGGTGCCGGACTGCACGACAGCGAACAGCAAAGCATGATGAAAGTGTTGCGTCGTCTGGTCGAACATGGCAATTCGGTCATCGTGGTCGATCATCATGAAAAAAATATTGCTGCAGCCGATTACATCATAGAAATAGGTCCCGGTGCGGGAAATGACGGTGGCGAAGTTTTGTTTTCGGGTAATGCTTCGCACTATTTTTCGCAGAATATTTCCGTCAGTCCTACACATAAATGGCTGCACAATATTCCGGAGCTGAAATCAGAAAAGCTCTCCAATCCATCGTTTGACATACATCATGCTGATAAAAACAACCTGAAAAATATTTCCGTTTCCTTTGTACGCAGTGCATTCAATGTGCTTTGCGGCGTGTCGGGGAGCGGTAAAACAAGTTTGCTGAGCGTGGTGCACGATCAGGCAACACAGGCCGGATTCAGCAAAATCATTCACATCGATGCCGATCCGTTCGGACGCAGTCCGCGCAGCAATCCGGCCACCTACACCGGATTGTCCGATGTATTGCGCGATTTGTTTGCATCGACCGCCGGCGCCAAAGAAAACAAACTCACGAAAACACATTTCTCGCTGGCTGTACCTGGCGGCCGGTGCGAGGATTGCATGGGTGCAGGGCTGAAACAAATCGGTATGCATTTTCTGGGCAACGTGGAAATACCCTGCGAAACCTGTGGTGGCATGCGCTTTTCGGAGACTGTGCTGCACATTCAGATTCGTGAAAAAAACATGCACGATGTGCTTGAATTGTCCGTGGCCGAAGCACATGAATTCTTTTCAGCAGAACCAAAAGTTTTAAAATATACCAGGCCGATGCTCGATTTAGGACTGGGTTATATCAAGCTCGGACAGTCATCCACCACGCTTTCGGGTGGTGAGGCACAACGTGTGAAACTGGCTTCGGAACTGGTCCGCGGCACAAGCGGATCGGTCTTGTTTCTGCTCGATGAACCCGCCACCGGCCTGCATCCGCACGATGTGAACAATCTGATTTCTGCGCTGCGCGAACTCACTCAAAAAGGTCATACCGTTATTGCTGCCGAACACGATCTGCGCATGATTGCACAGGCCGATCACATTTGCGAACTCGGACCGGGCAGTGGCACACATGGCGGAAACGTAGTGTTTTCGGGCGTTCCCGCCGAATTAATTTTAATTAAGAATTCAAAAACTGCACAAGCACTTTCTGAATTTGCTGAACCAAAGCAGGCTTCAGAGGTTTCAAGTCAAAATCTGAAATCCACTTTCAGTGACATTACACTGAAACAGGTTCACACAAACAACCTCGACATACCGGAAATTCAATTTCACGAAAACGTTGTAAACGCTGTCTGCGGGCCAAGTGGCAGTGGGAAGTCCTCGCTGGTTTTCGATACATTATACGCTGCTTCGCAGAATGCGCTGATGGACGGTCTTTCGTTCCGCATCCGCTCGCAGCTGAAAAAAGCAGGCAATGCCGCACTCGATGAATACACAGGTCTGATGCCGGCCATCGCGCTGGAGAAAAAAAGTGCATCGGGCAATCCACGCTCCACAGTGGGCACCTACACCGGATTGTACGATCTGTATCGCCTGCTCTACAGCCGCTTTTCGAAAAACGGTGAATCAGCTTGTCCGCATTATTCCAATGCTTTTTCGTTCAACAACGAAGCAGGCGCCTGTCCCGATTGTCACGGACTTGGATTTATCACCCAATGCGACGCGGAAAAATTAGTCAGCGACCCTTCGAAACCGCTGATACAAGGCGCAATTGACGGCAGCAAGCCCGGAAAGTTTTATGGAGAACCCGACGGACAATATGTGGCCGCTTTACTCGCCGTTGGTAAAAAACACGGCATCGATTTTTTGGTTCCTTATTCCGAACTCAGTGCTGATGCGCGTTCCATAGCGATGCATGGTTGCGGCGATGAAACATTCGATGTGGAATGGAATTACAAACGCGGCAATGTGAGCGGTGTTCATAAAATGAAATCGAAATGGCCGGGCTTCTGCGGACATGTGGAAGAAGAATATCATCGTGTACACAACGATCATCGCGCAGAGCAGATTCTTCCGGTCATGAGCGACATGACTTGTCCTTCGTGCGGCGGCTACCGGATTCATCACGAACGTTTGCAATACAGAATTGACAACAGACATATCGGAGAAACAACCGAGCTGTGCGCCAGCGAGGCCATATCGTGGTTTCAGCACATACAACCCGGAACGGGAAGCGAAAATATTGTTGCCGAAATTCTGCAACGATTGAATTATCTGATTGAAAGCGGAATCGGCTACATTGCGCTGAGCCGCATGACAGCTACCCTTTCGGGAGGTGAGTTTCAGCGGCTGCGTATGTCGGCATTATTACAATCACAACTTTCGGGCGTCATGATTGTGATGGATGAACCATCGTTCGGATTAAGCAAAAGCGATTGTTCGCGTATTTCGCAACTGCTGAAAAACATTGTGCAGCGCGGGAATACGCTGGTCATGACCGATCACCATCCCGAAATGATTCAACTGGCCGATCGCATCAAAGTGCTTGGACCCGGAGCAGGAAAACAAGGCGGCAGGCTGGTGAAAGAAGTTTCTTCGACGGAATATATTTCGGAAATTGAACAAACCTATTCGAAAGTAACACCACTGCACAGCACATCCGGCGCGGCTTTACAGGTGACAGGCGCCAGTGCCAACAACCTGAAAAACATCGACGCTGATTTTTCCGGCGAGACAATAAACGTAATTACCGGCAACAGCGGCAGCGGAAAAACAAGTCTGCTGCAATATGTGATGTATGATTCGCACATGGCCGGACGACCTGTGAAATGCCGCAGCATCAGCGGCTTTGAGAACTTTGATTCCATTGTTTTCATTCAGCAGGATGTTCCATCGGGCAGCGCGGCCAGCATTCCGGCCACATGGCTTGGACTGTATGATACACTGAAAAATATTTTTGCCGCAGAAGCTGCACGCCTGAAATTACCTTTGAAAGCGACCCATTTCTCGGTGTTCTCAAAAGAAGGACGTTGCCCCGAATGTGGCGGAACCGGAGTGATAAAAACCAGTATGGATTTTCGCAGCGACAGCGAAACCGTTTGCGAAAGCTGCAACGGAGCCCGCTTCCGGAGCGACATTCTGAATGTTGTGGTGGATGGATTTTCCATTTCCGATGTATTGAATATGAGTATTTCGGAAGCAGCTGAATTTGTACAAAAAAACACAACAGCAGCAAAAGCCGCATCGTTTCTGACAATTGCGGATTTATGCACCCGCTGCGGGGTTGACTATATTTCGCCCGGACAAAATCTGAGCACGCTCAGCACCGGCGAATTGCAGCGGCTGAAGCTGATTCAGGGCATTGCCTCCGCCAAAGGAAAAACACTTTTCCTGCTTGATGAGCCCAGTGGCGGCCTGCATCCGACCGATACGCTCAGGCTGCTGCATTTGTTTGAGCATCTTGTCGAACAAGGCCACACCATTATTTGCGCCACACACGATGAGATGATCCGGCGCGCTGCCGCGAATAATCTGGTACTGCAGTGATCGGGATGATACTTTGGATGTTGATTGCACCAAAAAAGTTGCAATGAACTAATCACTCAATTTGGGACAATTGAAAGTCACAGAAATTGCATATTGCGATATGCGATATTTGTTGAAATCTATTTATTCTAACGTTTTCAAGCTATCCGAAGCACGGGACTTTTACCACAAAACATTAATTGAAAAACAAATGTTTGATTAACCTAAACTGTCTTTGGAAAACGAAATCCCGCCTTTTGGGTAGGTGCTGTTATAGGGCTTTTTTCTATGTTCTTCGGTCATTTGCTTGTAAAGTTTGTCCAAATGTCATAAAGCTGTTGAACTTCTTCTTTGTTAAAATACTTGTCCCAAAGTTCACAGTTACTCATA
The DNA here is from genome assembly GCA_964429475.1 of uncultured Bacteroidaceae bacterium. Classification (GTDB taxonomy): domain Bacteria; phylum Bacteroidota; class Bacteroidia; order Bacteroidales; family DTU049; genus GWF2-43-63. Next base: position 12,112 of record CAYSCE010000042.1, read on the forward strand.
TAAGCCATACTCTCTCCAAATTTCAAATATTGTGTCTGTGGTATTTCGTTTTTTCTCAAGCACTTTTTCAAAATTTCAAGTCTTCGATTTTCGTCATCCGCAATTATTGTTTCTATTTTTTCAATTTCCGTTTTTGAGTATTTGTCTGTGATTTCTTTTCGTTTTTTAAGTTCAGTCCAATGCTTTCTTGCGTCCATTCCTTGATCAGCCCGTCTGAATTGGTTTTTCTCTAATACAAATTTTAACGGTTCTTTTCTCTCATAATCAATTCCGTTATCTTTTAATTCTTTCCAGAAACTTTCCGTGTCAGGATTTATACTCTCATTCCAATATGTCAAAAGTCCGCTTTTTAATGAGTTCAGTCCGTATGAATTCATCTTCGGTTCTTTTTCTAAAAGGTCTCTTGTGTATTTAGATAAGTTCTTAAACGCTTCTTTAGTTTTCTCGTCCAAAATGGTTGAGTTGTCAACAACTTTGTCATTGATTATTGTAGTCAGAATGAGCTTTTCTATGTTTCCCAAAGTTGTCATTATTGTTTCTGATTTCGTCTTTTAAAATGCACATAACGGACGGAACTATATGCAGTAGCCGATTGCGGGCGATTTCCTATCCAGTTACGCAAAAGTTGAAGCGGGCTACAACCCTTCGATTACCACTGAAACCCTTATTGGCTATACCTCTTGTTAGTGGACGGTTTTGTTTGTTCTTAAATCAGTTATCAGCTCGTAAATTCTCCAAAAGTTTTTCAGCTTCAAGTCTTTTTATAGTCAAATATTTTTGACCATTATTCGGATTTGTATAGCTCTCTTCTCTTTTTAAGTCTTGAATAATCTTTGTCAAATCATCAATTGATAATCCACTTAAATCTTGATATTTGTCTAAAATGCTGACAGAATCAATCGTCCCATTCTCAATGTCGACGAATCGCTGTTTATCAGTTTTTTCGATATCAACCAAGACATACTTTTTGGGGTCAAGACTCTCTAAATCGATTAGTTTTAAATACTCATCAACGACCATTCTATCAATCATGATTTTCCCATTTCCAGCCCAGTGTCTGTCTTGTCCGTTCTTTTTGACACCCGAAATCCAATAAATTTCTCCAGTTTCCAAATCACTGCTTACTCCGTGGCCATTCCCTTTAAAAGCATGTCCATTAAAGTAAATTGTTTTCCCGGATTTTGAGAATTCTACTTTCCCAATCCATGCTGGTCCATTGTCAGCAAATCCCGTCTTTAATTCGATATATTTTATCTGTGATTCCATCTCAATCGTGTTGCTGTCTGTTTTTAAACTACCTGCTAACCACTCACCATTTCACCCACTGTTATCCTACAAAAATACAAAAAAATCATAATGAATAAAAAGTTTGTTTGTTGTTCATTGAAGCGACTTTGGAATGATGAATAAATGAAGCCTGTCCAACTGGCCAGGTGGATTGGAAATAAGGCTGCCAGCAAATCCGCGCAAAATGGGTTCATCTATCAGAAGGCAGACAAGTTGTTTGGTTTCGTTTTCTCTAGTGGCCGGACACGCCTTAGTCATATGAAGCATTTGACATTAGATGCGTTCTATAATTTTGTCAATATTTCTTCTGAAATCATTGATAAGAAAGTCATTTCATCAACAAATCGAATATTTGCACCAGCACTATTCATTTCAAAAGCTTTTGCAACTTTGCTTGGTGAAACATTTTCTGACCCTAAAATAATAAAGTCAGTCTTTGAAGAAGGTTCTGAATGAACCTTAAAACCCAATTTAACAGCATATTCACTTGCCTCTATTCTTGGAATCTGCATAATGCCAGTGAACACAACACTACCATTTTCTCCTGCAGTTTGATTATTCAATTCAGTAAATGATTTAATTTTATTCCATGTTTCTGATGCACTAACTGTGTCGATTGTATGACCTCTCCAAAGATTTACTTCAATTCCATCTATAACAATTTTTCCTTTTTCAAGTAAACTTGTTGCTAGTTCACTTTTCAAATGAATGACATTCTTTGGTTTTATATGCTTCTCTATTCTTTTTTGAAATTCTCCAGATAGCATTGCTAATCGCCCTAATTCTTCATCATCACAATTTTCTCTATCTCTTCTTAAAACTAAATAATCAATAAAATCGCAAAAATCCTTACATTCAGAGACCTTGTTTATCTCTTTGTCAACTTGTGGCATAAGAAAGATAAAACGTGATGCTTGGACACTATCAAGCCTATCAAACATATTTTGAATTAAGTTCCCCCAGAATTCAACTTCGTTTTTATAATTAAGCTCAATGGCTGAATCTGTTTTTACTTTTTTAACTTTTGAACTTTCGGTGCATTTTTTTTTAAATCTGGTTGGAATTTCAGTTTCATCCAGAAAAGCTCTTGCTAATTCCTCGGCTCTTTGCTTAATTTTTATATCCATGATGATATTTTTTAGATTGCTTTTTTGCAGTAAAATGCCAGCCGTCACCCCATCGTCCTCCCACAAAAATACAAAAAAATCATAATGAATAAAAAGTTTGTTTGTTGTTCATTGAAG
>CAYSCE010000043.1:0-14568 GCA_964429475.1 uncultured Bacteroidaceae bacterium
CATCGCCTCATCGCCCCCACGCCTCATCGCCCCCACGCCTCATCGCCTCATCGCCCCCACGCCTCATCGCCCTCACGCCCCTACGCCCTATGCCACCTGCCTCATACCGCCTGCCTCATGCTCTCACTTTACCAATTAAAATTGTATTTTTGCACAAAATCGGTTTGTATTACAATAAATCGGTTAAAAATCAGTTTTTTATCCGCTGTATGAAAGTTATTGGTTTTATCAAAAGCATCCACTTCTGGAAACACCTCGGATTAATTGCCCTGGCGTTCATGATTCTATTGTGGATCACCCTGTTCTTCCTGCGCCTCTACACCTTCCATGGACAATCCATCGAAGTGCCCGATTTTGGCGGAAAAACCATGGAAGAAGTTGAAGAAATGCGCGAAAGCCGCCATTATGATTTCATTATCGTCGATTCTATTTACGATAACTCCAAAAAACCCGGCTCCGTTGTCAGCCAGCTCCCTCTGCCAGGCTCCAATGTCAAAAAAGGACGTAATGTGTATCTCACCATCATCGCATTCCTGCCCGAAGTGACCGAAGTTCCTGTCCTGGTCGACCTTACAGCGCGTCAGGCTTCCGCTTTACTCGAAACCCAGGGACTTAAAACCGGAAAAATTGAGTATGTGCCCGATGTCGGTCAAACCGTCATCCGCGCTAAATACAAAGGCAAAAAAATCTCCTGGGGAACCAAACTCAACAAAGGCGAAAAAATCGATCTCGTTATTGGTAAAGGCAAGGGAAAATCCGAAACCTATGTGCCGAAACTCGTCGGAAAATCACGCTCCAAAGCCAGACAGATCATTGCCGAAGCCGGCCTCAATATCGGTTCCGAAATTTTTGACGATCCCAAAGACACCGTCAGTGTCAGGGTCGTGAAACAAAGCCCCAAATACGATAAAGAAAAGAAAATCAACCTCGGCGAATCCATCGACCTGTGGTATAAATAAATAATTTGGTATGCAAAAAGCCTTTCTGACAGCGGCCTGTATGTGTGTGGTGATTTTCCTCAGTGCTCAGGAAATTCTGCTTCCCCCTGGCCTGTATCAGATTCCGCAATCCGGAAATCAGAGCCCGAAGTATCGCGATCGCGCAACTGAGCTTTTGATGCCGTTTTACGAAGATTTCTCATCTACGTTTATTTATCCCGATCAGAATGTTTTTTCCGACAGCACCGCATTTGTCAACAACGGCTTCGCTATTGCGCCTCCAACGCTGGGTGTAGCCACACTCGACGGCCTCGATGCATACGGATATTTGTATGAACACGGCTCCAGCTTTGCCTTTCCGGCCGATACACTTACGTCACGCAGTATGCGGATGGATTCGGTTTTCACAGGTACACCACATGCCGCTACAGCAGCCGACTCCATTTACTTCAGCTTCTTTTATCAGCCGCAGGGCCTCGGCGAAAAGCCGGATGGCGAAGACTCATTATTGCTCGAATTCTATGCGGCCAATCAGGATCAGTGGATACAAATGTGGTCAGCCGGCGGCTCTTCGTACAACGATTTTCTGGCAGCCAACGGACATTCCTGGAAATGTGTCATGGTGCCACTTACCGATACGGCATTTTTAAATAATGGCTTTAAATTCCGCTTTCGCAATTATGCCAGCTATGCCGATCTTTCTTTCCCAACCTGGGCTTCCAATGCCGATTTCTGGAACATCGACTACATTTACATCAATGCTGACCGCGATTCAACCGATACCATTCCGTCCGATCTGGCTTTTGCCGACCGTAAGGAAACCTTGCTGAAAAATTATTATTCCATGCCCTGGAATCAGTTTCTGGCCGCTGCTGCTGAAACTGCTCCCGAAATCAGTGTGGCTTACAACAACCTGTCGCCCGATCTGCTCAATGTCACCGAACGACTGCTGATTTACGATCTTTCAGGTACCACCAGTACCTACAATTCCGGACTGAGTGCTTCGAATCTGGCTCCCTATGCCGACACCGTGTTCTACCGCAATCCGGTTCCGTACACGTACACATCCATGACCACCGATAAAGCCGAATTCGAAGTGAAGATGTGTATCAATTCGGCGACTATCAGCGACCCGATTGCGTCGAACGATACCATGGCTTTTTATCAGCGCTTCTACAACTATTTTGCTCCCGACGACGGTTCCTGCGAAGCCGGATATGGTCTCACCATCAATGGCGGAAAAGCGGCCATGAAGTTTAAACTCAATGTGCCCGATACACTCCGCTCGGTACAAATGTTTTTCAATCGTACGCTCGATAACGCCAATCAGATTTATTTTTACCTCACCATCTGGAACGACAACGGTGGTATTCCCGGCTCGGTGATTTATGAGCAGGGCGGGGTAAAACCTGAATTTGCTGGCGGCATCAATAATTACTACACCTACCCGCTGTCGACGCCCATTAAGGTGAGCGGAACTTTTTATGTGGGCTGGGAACAAACTACCGACGAAGTACTGAATCTCGGATTCGACCGCAACACCGACCGCAGCTCTTCGTTCTTTTACAATACCGACGGAACCTGGTACAACTCGCTCTACGCGGGCACGCCCATGATCCGCATTGTTGTCGGCGATACTGTACAACAACATGTCGGAATTGACGAAACAGCTGATGAATCTTTGATATATCCCAACCCTTGCAGCCAGTGCGGTGTTGTGAATTTCACCGACAGTGATTTGAAAGAGGTAACTGTTTTCGATGCGACCGGAAAAATTATTTTGCATGACTGGTTCAGCGACAACATGCCTGTACATGCGATAAAACCTGGCTTATACACCATGATGATTCAAAAACCGGGTAATGATCCCATCTTCCAAAAATGGATTCTGACGCAATAATTTTCGATGATAATATTGAACTTCCTGACGAAGAAAGGGAGTTGTATGAACATTTCCGTATTGTTGTAGATAAAGGCCAGGCCCAGCTTCGGATTGATAAGTATCTGGCCGACCGCATCGGTGGCAGTGTCAGCCGCAACCGCATACAGAATGCGGCCCGCGCCGATTGTATTCTGGTCAATGCAAAGCCGGTCAAACCCAATTATAAAATCAAACCCTGCGACGAGATTGTCATCGTGCTCCCTGAGCCGCCGCATGAACTCGAAATTCTGCCCGAAGACATTCCCGTTTCTATCGTATACGAAGACGAACAGCTGGCTATCATTGATAAAAATGCAGGTCTGGTGGTGCATCCGGGATTCAATAATTTCGATCACACATTGGTCAATGCCTTGTTGTTTCATTTCAGCAAAGGCAAGGATAAACCTCATTTTCCATTATTGGTTCATCGCATCGATAAGGATACCAGCGGTTTGATGGTGGTTGCCAAGGAGGAATTTGCACAGACACATCTGGCCAAACAATTTTTCGATCATTCTATAAACCGCTTGTACCGCGCACTTGTGTGGGGTGATATGGAAAGCGATACCGGAACAATTACCGGTTATCTGGCGCGCAGCACCCGCGACCGCCGCATGATGACTGTATACGACAGCGAAGAAGAAGGAAAATGGTCGGTCACGCATTATAAAGTATTGGAACGTTTTGGCTTCGCAACACTGATTGAATGCCGGCTCGAGACAGGTCGCACGCATCAGATCCGTGCGCATATGAAACACATCGGCCATCCGCTTTTTGCCGATGAAATGTATGGTGGAATGACCATCGTTAAAGGAAATCCAACCACAAAGTTTAAGCAGTTTATTGATAATTGTTTTGATATAATGCCCCGTCAGGCGCTCCACGCGGCCGTTTTAGGATTTATTCACCCTGCCACCAATCAGCCAGTGCTGTTCGAACAGCCGCTCCCACCCGACTTCGCCGCCCTCCTCGACAAGCTTCGCCGCAAAGCATGAAGCATGCGGCATGCTGATCTCGGTATAATTTCAAATAGTTGAACTCAAAGCGAGGTGTTGGTCGTTATTTTAAAGTATTCTTGAAGCTGATTATCTGGGCGCTTAACTTCCTGAGCTTTTCGTCAATGTCTTCTCGTTCTTTGGTAGTGATGAACTTGTATCTTTCAAATATATATGTCATGTTTGCGCACTCATATGCAGATCTGCGTGCATAGTTAAGGAATTTTACAAAATCTCTCGTTGAGGTAGAGCCACTTCCTTCTGCAATATTGTTCGAAATACTTAATGCTGCAGCACAAAGTTGCTCAGCAAAACGAAAATATCGCTGGTCTTTAATCCTGTTTGAAAATTCAAACAACTGATCCATTATTTCAATGCTGTCTTTCCAAATAGTTGAATCTTTAAATCGAAAATCACTCATAATTGTATTTTATTGATGAATTACAAATATATTATTTTTTTCGGTATTTCATAATACTTCAAACCGCCTGCCGCCCGCCCTATGCCGCCTGCCGCTAGCCTGTGCGTTGTTCGTTGCGCGATTATTTATATATTTGCTTCATGTTATTCTTAAGGCTTATAAAAGAGAGTTTTCTGTTTGCCATTTCGGCAATCCTGATCAACCGCCTCAGAACTATTCTGACAGTGCTTGGAATCACCATTGGTATTTTCTCTGTGATTATTGTTTTTACCGTGGTCGATTCTATGCAAAACCAGATCACAACCAGCATCGAGTCGATGGGATCGAATGTTGTGTTTGTACAGAAGTGGCCATGGGAATTCAGTCAGGACTTTGAATGGTGGAAATATCTTAATCGCCCTCAGCCAACAGTCGACGACATGGAGATGATTCAGAAACGCGCCGGTACCGTTGAATCTGTTGCATTTATGACTTCAACCGTGAGCAATGTTGAATTTAGCGACAGCAAGGTCGAATCGGTTGGAATTGGCGGTGTCAGCGAAGAATACAACAAGGTGTTTGTTTTCGATGTCGCTCAGGGTCGTTATTTCAGCCCGAGTGAGTTCAATAACGGTATGCCTGTTTGCTTGCTGGGTGCCAACGTGGCGGAAAAATTATTTGGCGTAAACGACCCCCTGGGAAAAGAAATAAAAGTATTGAATAAAAAACTCACGGTAATTGGTGTTATTAAAAAAGAAGGTACCAATAATTTTGGCAACAGCAACGATGACCTGGTAATGCTGCCGCTGAGTTTTATCAGACAGATTATTGATGTCAATAACGAAGATGCGTCAAATTCTTTTATTGCGGTGAAAGGAAAACCCGGCATCCCGAACGAGGAAATGATTTACGAACTGAAAGGGATCATTCGGGCTGAACATCGCCTGAAACCCGGATCGGAAGACGATTTCTCCATCAACGAACCCAGTATGCTCACACAGGGACTGGCCGGCATCTTCAGTGTGCTGACTCTGGCCGGCTGGCTCATTGGTGGATTCTCGCTCCTGGTGGGTGGCTTCGGCATCGCCAATATTATGTTTGTATCTGTTAAAGAACGTACCAGTATTATCGGAATTCAGAAATCGCTTGGTGCAAAGAATCTGTTTATTCTGGTGCAGTTCCTGGTCGAATCTGTTTTTCTGAGCTTGTTTGGTGGCGTTTTCGGCTTGTTACTGGTCTGGCTGCTGGCAACATTGGCTACCTATGCCCTGGATTTCGAAATAGCCCTGACAACAGGAAACATTGTGCTTGGACTTGGCGTTTCTGCTGCCATTGGACTGGTTGCAGGTATGATTCCGGCCTGGAGTGCCTCAAAACTCGATCCCGTCGAAGCAATCCGCCAGAACTAATTATAATTCCTTCGTTTAATCGTAAATGCATATAAAAACCGGCATTATTTCTTGTTGGTAAATGAAATACTTCTATATTTGCCCTGCACAATATTAATTAAATTGTAATAGTCATGGAAAATCGGTTTCAGCTTTGTCCGAATCCGCTGGTGCAGGTTCTGCAAAAAAATCCGAAAGAATTTACTGCAGACGATATCATCGCGTATGTGAGCCAGTCGAACATTCAGATGGTGAATTTTCATTACACCGGAGGCGACGGAAGAATAAAAACACTCAATTTTGTCGTATCAGGCACCGAACAGCTGCGTCAGTTGCTGCTTTCGGGCGAACGCGTCGATGGAAGCTCCTTGTTTCCCTTTATGGAAAGCGGCTCAAGCGATTTATACGTAGTGCCCAAATTCCGCACTGCTTTTATTAATCCGTTTACCGAAATTCCCACACTGGGGATGTTCTGCCGTTATTTCGACAAAGACGGCAACCCGATGGAAATGAGCCCCGAAAATATTCTGATCCGTGCACACCAAAACCTGGTGGATAAAACCGGCTATTCGCTTCACGCCATGGGCGAACTGGAATATTATGTCATCAGCGAACGCGAAGATCTTTTCGAAGCTGTTGACCAGAAAGGTTATCACGAATCGGAGCCTTTTACAAAATGGGAACCCCTCCGGAAAGAAGCCATGCTGCATATCGCGCAGATGGGTGGAAAAATTAAATACGGCCATTCCGAAGTTGGCAATTTCAGCGATGAGTTTTATAATTATGAGCAGAATGAAATTGAATTCCTGCCAACCGATATCGAAGAAGCCGCAGAACAACTCATTCTCGGTAAATGGATTCTCCGCTGCCTGGCGTATAAATACGGTGTTGCACTCAGCTTCGCTCCCAAAATTACGGTGGGCAAGGCTGGAAGCGGACTGCATATTCATATGAAATTGCTGAAAGACGGCGTTAGTGTCACCAACGATGAAAATGGCCTGAGCGATATTTCGAAACGCGCCATTGCCGGCATTATGGATCTTTCTTCATCATTGACAGCTTTCGGAAACACTGTGCCCACCAGCTATCTGCGATTGGTGCCGCATCAGGAAGCTCCGACCAATATTTGCTGGGGCGACCGCAATCGCTCGGTACTCGTGCGCGTACCGCTGGGCTGGACCGGTAATGCATCGAAAATGATTTCTATTGCCAACCCGGGCGAAAAAGAGGGAACGTTTAATTATCGCGAAAAACAAACATTCGAATTCCGTTGCCCCGATGGCTCGGCCGATATTTATCTCCTGCTCGCAGGCCTTACAACTGCTGTTACTCACGGTCTCACCGATAAAGATGCACTTAAAAAAGCTGAAGATACTTACGTAAACGTAAATATTTTCCACGACGAACATAAAGCCGTTGCAGAACGCCTGAAACAGCTGCCTGTATGCTGTGTCGGTTCAGCTGATGAACTCGAAAAACAAAAGAGCGTTTATCTCGGTTCAGGCGTGTTCCCGCCCAGAGTAATCGATTCGCTGATTAAAAAGCTTCGTAGTTATGATGATGAAGGCCTCAGTGAAAAATTATTTGCGCTGCCCGATGAACAACGCATCAAAACTATTGATGAGCTGGTGAAAAAGTATATCAACTGCTAGATTTCTGAATTTTTTATAACGGCTTCGGTTGCTCATGGCTCCCGGAGCCGTTTGTATTTTTTTCAACAGCATCTTCATCACCATTGGTCTGCGCTTCCCGGGCCTGCTGCAGCTCTTTGCTGAAAGCATCAAGATAATCAAACTCTTCGTTCAGCGAAAAGTTGTAATTATTTATTGTAACATAGCTTTCGCCCGAAGATTCCATGTAAAATGAATTTATTGTACAAAAATACGAATTCATAAGCGCTTATGTTGTAAAAAGTTCTGTGTTCCCCTCATTATCGTTTGGCGACTGTGATGCCGAAGTGATTACATCCGATAATACCGGTAACGCCCATTATCCATGTATCTGCGGCGATGCCGGCAGTACTGCTGTTTGCAGCACAAACTTTATTATGGTTTATCAGAATTTAATTTCATGTAGCTCTTTTTTATTCTGACCGAAAACTGATTGAGCATAGCCATATTTTTCATATTGATGTATCTTTCGTTGCAAAACCATTTGCCATGATTAAATTTTATTCTCTTTTTCATTTATTGGTTCTGTTTTCAATTGCCCTCAATGCGCAAACACCTACGGTGCAGGACTGTCTTGGCGCCATTCCTTTAACTCAGGCCTTTTATTATCAGGATAGCTCGTTCACCGGAGAGGGAAATATTCCGAATGAAATCAATACATCAGGATGTCCTGTTAGCTGTCTGCTTTCAGGCGAAAAAAATGATGTGTGGTATATTTTATCTGTTCCAACAGCCGGGAATCTGTGTTTCAATATTATTCCAAACAGTTCGAGTGATGATTATGACTGGGCTGTGTTCAATCTCACCAATGCTTCGTGTGCCGATATTTATTCCGATTCATCGCTTATGGTAAGTTGTAATTACTCAGCTAAACAAGGCACGACGGGCGCAAATGGTCAAGACTCAATTTTATGTGCTTCGGCCTCCGATGGAAAATACAATGCACTCATTCCGGTCTCAGCCGGCGAAACGTATGTGCTGAATATTTCAAATTTTTCAGCTACTCAGGCGGGATATACACTTGATTTTTCATGCACCGATACAGCCATCATTTCCTCCTTATCCCATTCGGTCAAACCTCCTGAAAAGAAAATTCTGTTATTCCCAAATCCCGCTGAGGATCTGGTGTCTGTAACTTTTGACATCGCGGTAAACGACGATTGTTTTTTGCGTGTTTTCGATTTGACCGGCAAGTCTGTATTATACCGAAAAATTGAAAAAGAATCATTCGAAAATAACACGGTCACTTTTTCTGTTGCAGACCTTCATGCCGGGAGTTATCAACTGGTGCTGTTTGTCGAAAATGCGATTGCAGGCCGTGCTCCGCTGGTTGTTATCCGTTAAGGCGTTTGATTTAATAACTCTGATTCTTAATCCGGCCGCGTATTTCTTCCGCCGCAGCGGAACGGAACCGCATGCCTCATGCCCTATGCCCTATGCATTGTGCATTGCGCCTGTCGCCTGATACAGAGCGAGTGAACAGTGTGAGAGCGAAGTTTCATCATGCCTCATGCCCGGAGTTTATCCCGACGTCCGCCGCGGCAGAACGTGACCGCATGCCTAGTGCCCTATGGCCTATGCATTGTGTATTGTGCATTGTGCCTGTCGCCTCTCTCGCATTTCACATTTCCACATTTTCACATTTTCACATTTTCACACAAAGCATTTCGTATTTCTGATTTCGTATATCGTATCTCGTATTTCCATATTTCCGCATATTCACATCGTATCCCATATCTCGTATTTCATATCTCGCATCTCGTATTTCGTATTTTTTTTATCTCGTATTTACAAAACTTCTCTCATCATCCGCGCCAGACTATCAAACTTCGCTTTCATCGGCGTCTTTCCGAAATCCACTTCCACAGGCGCTTTCAGCTGTATCGGAAAATCAGCTTCAATGGGGATTTTTTCAATAAATGTAATCGTAGCGCGTGTATTAATTTTCAATGGCATCGAAACCGTTTCATTCACCGGCAATTCAAAATCAAGTCGCACCGGAATGGAATCGTTGATGGACATGGCTATCGGAATGTTGGCCGACACACGCACTGTCTGCATATCGAGACTCAGATTCTGCTGCAGCGGCACCTGTCCTTCAACATGAAATGGAATTTTGAATCCGGGCCAGAATTTTATTTTCATTTTTGTCGCCATGTCAAGCGTATCGCTGATCAACGGATTTAATTTGTCCGGAAAATTAAACAACGTATCAACCGGAATGATTTGACTGATGTCGATCGAAAATGGAATCATCAGACTTTTATTCACAGGTACATTCATGTGTATAGGCGCATCAAACGTCATGCTCATGCTTACCTGCACCGGAATCGAAATGGGAATGGTAATGTAAGTCGATACCGGAATGGTGTCAGTAACCAATGCTTCAACATTGAAACGGCTGTTGCCGATGCTTTCAATCATATCGGCCGATTCGCCGAGTTTTTTTTGTGCATGTTGTAAACGTAAAAGTGCGAAAATCAGCACCAGCAGCATCGTCAGAGCGAATACCGAAAAAATCAGCCACATCTTTTTCCGCTCTGTCATGTCAATAAAAGTTACTTGATTTGTAACGGATTATTTCAGCTTTTCGGCCAGCTTACGCATTTCTATACTGGGCGAAACATTGTTGTACAGAATATTGTAAACCGCATTCAGAATCGGCATGTCTACTTTATATTCTTCGTTTATTTCAGTCATACATTTCGAAGCATAATATCCTTCGGCGACCTGTTTCATTTCAATGCGCGAGTAATTCACACTGTAGCCTTTGCCAATCAGGTTGCCAAATGCGCGGTTGCGGCTGAACTGACTGTACGATGTCACAATGATATCGCCGCAGTACGAAGTGTTGTTGACGTCGCGCTTGCAATGATTGATGGTGTCGAGAAAACGACGCATTTCAACAATCGCATTCGCTGTAAGTACACTCAGAAAATTATCGCCATAGCCCAATCCAACGCTGATTCCTGCTGCAACCGCATAAATATTTTTCAGCACCGACGCATACTCAATGCCTTCCACATCCGACGAAACAGTCACCCGGATATTGCGTGTGCCCATGATTTCGGACATCACCAACCCGATGTCTTCGTTTTTCGATGCGGCCGTCAGATACGAAAGCTTGTCCATCACCACTTCTTCGGCATGTGTGGGCCCTGCAATCAATCCGTAATTTTCAGCCGGAACATCAAATACCGTATTGAAATACCGGCTGACAATGGCGTTGAATTCAGGAATGACGCCCTTTACAGCCGAAATAATGATTTTATCCTGTAACAGCTTTTTGTCCAGCGTTTCAATCTGTCTGTGCAGAAATGCAGCCGGTATGCTGAAGATCACAATGTCCGAATTTTGGACAACTTCATCCAGATTGTTGCTTAGCGACAGCAGTGCCGGATTGAGCTCTACCTGACTCAGATATTCCGGATTATGCCCGGTATTCTGAATGGCATCAATCACCTCCTGACGACGGATGAACCAGTTCACTTTTTTCTGGTGGTTCTGCAGCACTTTTGTAATGGCTGTAGCCCAGCTTCCCCCGCCGATAACACCTATCCTGTGTGCAATTTTTATCATGATCGTTCAGAATACAACCTCAACCGTGTTTTCAATTTGGTCGCGAAGGTAAGTAATTTTTGCCTTATCGCCCTTTTTATAGCCGGACAGCGCTTTCATGTACGTCATTATGTCGATTACTTCTGTCTCATCGATTCTAATGACTATATCGCCTTTTAAAAGACCTGCCTTATCAGCCGTTTTTTCTTTCGTAACAGCATCAATGCGCATTCCTTTGCCTTCCCAGGCATGATCGGGTATCACACCCAATGTTACCGAAAATCGTCTGCTCTGGCCGCCTCCGGGTAAATCGCTCTGTTTAAAATGAAGCTCTTTTATGCCGTTCAGCGTCTGTGTCAGATTCAACGCAACCTCATACACTTCGGTCATGCCACTGGCATTAATCTTTTCGGCATCGTCGCCAGGTTTATGATAGTCCTCATGCATGCCCGTAATAAAAAACAATACAGGAATACTTTTCAGATAAAACGACATCTGATCCGATCCTGCAACACCCGATTCGCTTTTATTGATGGTTACAGGACCTGAATAGGCAGTAGTGATTAAACTGTCCCACTCAGTGGCGGTGCCGGTTCCCAGAATGTTCAGTTTTGGTGATGTAACATCCATGCGGCCAACCATATCAAAATTGAGCATCGCCAGCATGCTTTTGCTGTTCACCAGATTCTGATTCAGAAAAGCCTTGCTGCCCAGTAATCCTTTTTCTTCGGCGCTGAATGCAACAAAAACATAGTTGTGATCGGTAAATCCTTTTGCGTAAATACTGCGCGCCATCTCAATCAAAAGCGCAGTACCACTGGCATTGTCGTCGGCGCCGTTGTGTATGGCTTTTTCGGTACTCAGCGATCCGGAATTACCATACCCCAGATGATCGTAATGCGCACCAAAGACAAGGGTGGTTGGCTTGTTGTTGTTGATGAATGCTGCTACATTATAACCTGTTTTTTCATTCTTCGAATATGTACAGGTGCTTTTTATTTCGACAGCATTTTTCTTCAATATTCTTTTTGAAAGACTGGCGCCAACACACAAAACAGGAATATTCGGCTGTGCATTGTCCAGATTCATTCCGCCAATGGCCGGAAACTTTTTCGGGTCACTGCTGACCAGAATCACCGCTTCGGGATTCAGACGGGTGGCCCTGTTCACGGCTTTTTCCAGCAGCGGCATGTAGCGCATATCGTTGGGCGAATCACAGCTGTCGGAAAAATTTATATCTACAACTAATACGATGTTTTTATTGTTTGTCGGATCAGTTTGTTTGAAATCGTCATCCGATAAACCGTTGCCGATGCGGACAATCTTTCCGCTGAAATTGTAATTCACCAGCGGATTCAGATACACAAAATACGTGGTGAGGTTATACGATTTTTTATTCAGTTCAATGGTTCCGGACGAATAGGTATATCCTTCCGAAAAGGTAAACGGAATCCAGTAATTTTTTTCGGGAAGTGGCTGTAGTCCTGCTTTTTTGAACTGACCGGCAATGTAGTACATGGCCTTCAGTTCACCTTCGGTGCCGGCTTCACGTCCCATCATGCTGTCGTGTGCCAATGCTTGAACATGGCTTTGCAGGCTGTTTTTCAGCGACTCGTTTTCTTCAGCTGAAAGATTTGTAAAATTTTGCCCCTGCAGGAAAAAAGCCTGCAGAAGCAAAATAATCAGTATAAATAAGTTCCGCATCGGCTTGTCATATTACAGTCCGAGAACTGATTTTCCTTGTTTGAAAACAATATCAACCGGAATTTTATTTGCCTGCAATTTATCGAGGTCTTTTTGTAAATCAGCCGGAATAACCCCATCTTTTTCAACCCAGGCTTTGGCAGCTGCATAGTCGCCGTTGCCCTGCATTACAAGGATTTTGTTTACCAGTGACTCGACTACCTGCGGCATTTTGTCGAAATTTACTACATAAAATCCTTTGTCGTTGCGCGAAATGGCACCGTTATCCATAAAATATTTGAAGCACATCATGTTGGCTTTTCCGTGTGCACTGGCAGCTCCAAAACGCACCGAACGGAATATACCGGCAACAAACGAAACGTAGTTTTCTTTCAGCTCCCCATCGGTAATTTCGCCCATCTCGCGGAGTTTGGTAACCAGATACAGTCCGGTAATATCGGCTTTGCCTTCTTCAATCGAAGAATACATATCCTGTAATACTTCGCGTACAGTGCCTTTTCCGTTGATGGTGTTTTTAATTCCTAATCCATGTGCTACTTCATGGAACATAACATTGTTGAAGAATGCATCAAATTTGATATATTGGCGCTGCGAAGGATCAATCAATATATTGGAAATGGGTACAAGGATTTTATCGAATTTGGCCTGCATGGCGTTTTTCAGCTGCAGTTTGCGTGTGCCTTTACTCAGCTGAACTTTTTCGTCATTCGGCAGGTTGATGGCAATGGTCTTGCTGCCGGCATTGCAGTCGCCACCATAAAATACGGCAGAATAAACATTCATATCACTGTCGGCTCCCGGCGTTTCCTTTTTGTATTGTTCGTCCACAGGAAGTTGCTTTTGCAGCTCCGGAAGCAGTTTTGCAAAACGTTCCAGCTTTTTACTCCATGAAATATCTTTAATCAGAATGAACGATTCAAACGCTGCCTTGTAGCCATACAACGCGTCTTCGTAATTTTCGATGGGCCCCACAACAAAATCAATATTGGAGTTTTTCATGTCCATCCATGCCATATCGCTTGGATAGTAATCTGAAGTGATCAGCGCTTTTGAACGAAGCTCCAGATAGTTTTTAAATCCCGGATCTTCGGCCAGAGCTGCGGCTTTGAGTAATAAGTCCGATGCCTTTTTTAATTGTTCCTGATAATACTCATGATACCATACAACCTTCAACGTTTTGTCGGGATTGCGTACAATAATAGTGTAAAGACTGGTTTTATTCTTGTCACTCAGCTTTTCAAATTCATCTTTGGTCATGTCGGCCGGATAAAAGCCGGCACCTAGCGGTTTTGCACCGTAACTGCTGATGAATGGATTGTTGTCGCCCAATCGATCCCAGGGACCATAATTGATTTGTGCAAACTGCTTGATGTCGGGATCCGTTATTTTGCTTAAAAAATCATTTTTTTCGCCGATCGTCTGTTTCCAGTATAAATCATCCATGATGGCAGCAACATCAAACAAAATAGATACAATTTGTTTTTCTTTTGCGGAAAGATGACTGATGTCGGTTGTCAATTCCACAAGCGCATATTCGTTTACTTTGTCTTTCATTGTCTGTTCGTTGGCGGATGATGGTTTATCTGCTTCGGGCTGATTCGTCTTGCATGATTGCACAAGAAAAGCCAAAACTACAACAGCAGAAATGAGTACGGTTTTTTTCATGACAGTGTTAATTTTAATGCTAAGGTATAAAAAAATGAAATAATGACTCTTTTGCCCCTTCCGACACGATGCTCCTTCGACAATGGTGAATGGTTATCGGTTAATGGTTATCGGTGATTGGTTAATGGTTAATGGTTATTGGTCATTCATACTTTACTTCTTCCTTCTTCCTTCCTCCGCCGCGGCAGATTCCTTGTTCAGTGTTCGAAAGGGTTAATGGTTATCGGTTAATGGTTAACGGTGATTGGTTAATGGTTAATGGTTAACGGTTATTGGTAATTCATACTTTACTTCTTCCTTCGTAATTCCTTGCCTGCCTGGCTGCAGAC
>CAYSCE010000044.1:0-14394 GCA_964429475.1 uncultured Bacteroidaceae bacterium
ACTACAAATATCAAGCAGTAGAATTAACCCAAAGATTGAAGCGACAACAATGCCAATTATTGTCTTTATCTTAAAAAACACACTCATTAATAACTTACTGTTAGCATCCACAAGCCCCATCCTCCAAGATCATTAAAAAATTGATTACTATAAACAGTGAGATCAATACATCCAGCACTACCCGGCTCCTCACCTCCGTGAATCGAAAAGCCACCTCGTCCATATGTAACTGTCTCCTTAAGCGGATAAATCCACGCTCTTTGTTCACCCCAGGAATCAACTCCGCCAGGCCATCCACCAAGACCTATTTCACCTAAATACCTATCTCTAGTTGATATTGATTGTACACCATTAATAAAATATTCACCTTCAGGAATAGGACCTATATCTTCCTGTTTCTGCCTATCAACCGAATAATCAAAGCAGCCATCTTCTAACGGTCTACCAGAACAAGCAGGATAACTATGAAGCGTATTCCCATTTGCATCCAAAATATAAAGGTAATTACCATCGAAAAGTAATTTACCACCTTCTTGCAAACTAGAACCTGCATAAGCGTCATTAGCGCCATTATTAGGGTTAGGGACCATTCCACCTCCACCTCCGCCGCCCGTTCCAGGCCCGCTTGCCGCACTGCCTCCAATAGGCGCTCCACCACCACTGCCACCAGAAGTTCCAAATACCCATGGAGCATCACTAGTAAAAGGATCATTCCATGCACCCCAAATCGGTGTATCTCTGGACACATAATCGCGGTTTGAATATCGTTTTCCCCAATTCCACGGCCATATTTTCCATCCTGAAATATCAGTATAATACCCGCTCGGATCCACATACTTCAACGGATTATTCCAGCAATATGAATAGCGGTCGAAATTCTGCGCACTGTAAGGATTCTGAATGTACGGATCGGGGCTCAGAAAGCGGCCTGTAACGGGGTCGTATACCCTACCGTTCATATTTATGAGCGCATATTTATCTAAGTGTTCATGACCAGTAAAGCCGTGGCGGGTGTTGGTGGCTGTGGGCACACTGGTGTAGGTCCAGTTGGTTGGGTTGCGGCGGCGGCCCCATGCATCGTAACTGAACTCTTCAATCAAAGTACGGGTATCGTCATACAAAGCCATCACACTGCCCAGATGATCCTTGGCAACATATTGCATTGTTTTGGTGGTTCCAATTTGCTTCATAATGGCTACGAGTCCATCGGGGGTGTAAATATAGTGATATTTATAATTTTTGCAAATATAAATCTTATACAAATTGATTCGACATCTAATATAACCATTGATTAACTTATGTCGATTTCAAGATCTCTTCATTTCAAAGCACATTCAGAGAAAAATACTGCTCAAATTTTATTGTACCTTTGCACATCGAAAAAATGGCCATGGAAAAGAAATTAAACAGCATAGAAGAAGTGCTCCCAGACCTGAAAGCAGGCAAAGTGATTATTGTGGTGGATGATGAAGACCGGGAGAATGAAGGCGATTTTGTTACAGCCGGTGAAACCATCACTGCCGAGACCGTGAATTTCATGGCGCGCTACGGCCGCGGCCTCATTTGCGCACCGCTCACCATGGAACGCGCTGCTGAACTCAAGCTCGACCTGATGGTGAAAGAGAATACGTCGTTGCACGAAACTCCTTTCACGGTTTCCATCGACTTGCTGCGCGACGGCTGTACCACCGGTATTTCGGCGCTCGACCGTGCCAAAACCATTGCCGCCATGGCCAACGAAAAATATCTGCCCGAAGATTTTGGCAGACCAGGACATATCTTTCCGCTGCGCGCACGTCCGGGCGGCGTTCTTGAACGGGCCGGTCACACCGAAGCCTGCGTGGATATGTGCAAACTTGCAGGCATGAAGCCGGTTGCAGCGCTGGTCGAAATCATGAACGAAGACGGCACCATGGCCCGCCTGCCGCAATTGTACGAGATTGCAGAAAAATTCGATCTGAAAATTACTTCGGTAAAAGCGCTGATTGAATACCGGCTTAAAACCGAATGTCTGGTGCGCATGGAAGAAGCCGTGAATCTACCTACCGAATACGGCGATTTCAAACTGGTGGCATTCACACAGCTTACCAACAATCTGCCGCATCTGGCACTGGTAAAAGGCGACATCACCACACCCGAGCCGGTGCTTATCCGCGTGCATTCATCGTGCGTGACCGGCGATATTTTTGGCAGCCACAAATGCGATTGCGGCCCGCAGCTGCACCGTTCGATGCAGATGGTTGAAAAAGAAGGAAGAGGATTAATTTTATATATGAATCAGGAAGGCCGTGGTATTGGCCTGATCAATAAACTTAAAGCATATCATTTACAGGAACTCGGCCGCGACACTGTTGAAGCCAATCTCGAACTGGGCTTCAAGGGCGATGAACGCGACTACGGCATTGGCGCACAGATTCTGCGCATGCTCGGTATCACCAAAATGAAACTCATTACCAACAATCCGGTAAAGCGCATCGGCCTTGAAAGCTACGGCCTCGAAATCACCGAAACCATTCCGCTTATCGTCGAGCCCAACGAATACAACCAGTTTTATCTGGAGACGAAGCGGAATAAGATGGGGCATAAGCTCAAGTGATTTTTGATTTTTGATCGGTGATTTTTGATTTTTGATCAGAGGGGAGAAGTGAGATTTTAGATTTCTGATCGGTGATTTTTGATTTTTGATCGGAGGTGTGATTTAAGATTTAGGGTTTTTGAAGGGAAAAATGGAATTTTTGAAGTTTGAATTTTTGGATGGTTATTTTTGATCTGCGAATTTTAGATTTTGAACCGTTTTAAGGTTTTGATTTTGAAGTTTATTGACTAGCGCATTGAGACCTCAAATCATTAAGTTCTTAATAATAAAAACCTTGCTTTATGAAAGAAAAGAAGTATGAAATTGAAAATGAAGTAATCAGATATGCGGAAGAATCATCAATGCGATATCACCTGGAAGAACGCCTTGTGAGCCATTCTGTATCTGTCATTGAGTTTTGCAAAGACTTTCCGGGAGGAAAGATTGGGGATTATTTTACAGATCAACTTACACGGGCAACCGTATCTGCAGCGTTAAATTATGGGGAAGCTCAAGCCGCTGAATCGTTAAAAGACTTCGTTCATAAACTAAAAATCTCTTTAAAAGAACTTCGTGAAGCCTTGGTTTGCCTGAAAATCGTTAATCGGTCATCGATTTTTTCTAAAGTTAAAAATGGTCATGAAATTTTTCAGGAAACAAATGAATTAGTTTCAATCTTTGTTTCCAGTGTAAAAACTTCGCAAGCCAGAATAAATGCTGAAACCAACAAACCTGACAGACTAAAATAGTACAAAAAGAATGTTCTTCTTTCAACATTCATCTTTCGATCGAAAATCAATAATAATCTTGTTCCTTTGTTAACACGTAATGTTTTTAAATCAAACTACTTAAATCAGCATTCCATAATTCAGCATTCACTTTCCGATCAAAAATCAAAAATCCTTGTTCTTAAATAATGAACAAAACATCAGCATTCCATAATTCCGCATTCACATTCCGATCAAAAATCTAAAATCAAAAATCCTTGCCTGCCTGGCTGCCTTTTGCAGTTAAACCGGCAGACAGGTTCTTAAATCAGTACCCTTTCTTCCGATAATACTCCTGATGGTAGTCTTCCGCAGCATTATACAGCGAAACCGACTCAACAACCGTCGTAATTTTTTTACCGGCGTATTTCGGCAGCTGCTGCAGTTCTTCGATTAGTTTGATAGCGGTTTCATGTTGTTCTTCGTCGAAGTAAAAAATGCCCGAGCGGTATTGTTCGCCAATATCAGGTCCCTGGCGGTTGAGCTGCGTAGCATCGTGTGTGAGAAAGAAAAACCGTAGCAGATCTTCGGTTGATAATATTGAATCGTTGTATGTAACCAGAACGCCTTCGGCATGTCCGGTAGCTCCTGAACAAACCTGCTGATACGTTGCTTCGGGAACCTCACCATTGGCATAAACAGCTTTCGTTGAAAGCACACCATCAACATTGCTGAGCTTATATTGTACCGACCAGAAACAGCCGGCTGCAAGAATAATTGTTTTCATAATACAAAAATACAATACGGGTGCTTCGTTTTTGCATGAGTTCAGTCATCAACAGCTGCTATATATCACAGTGTCAGATGGACAAACTGTAACAATAAAATTGGATTTACTGTAATAATTTAGTATCTTGCATCATATTATTAATAGATATGAAATGCTTTTCGGTGTATATATTGTTGATTTTTGCCTTTACAAGCGGGTATTCGCAAAACGCCGGATACAGGATTAAATTGGTGAACAGGCAAAATCCGGAGCGTATACGCTATGTAAATGAAGGTCAACGCATGAAAATTTTCAATACTGATTCAACTGCCATTACTGGCCGGATCATTATTCCTACAGACAGCACGCTTCAAATAGATTCAACCGTGATTGCCATTGATCAGCTTTACAGAATCAAAAGCAACAGTGCCGGATTATCGATGGCGAAAGTAGCTTCTGGTGTTGTATTTGTCATCGGTGTTTTGATGGTAGTAAACAGTATGATTCTGACCTACACGATTTTCCGAAGCGATGATGTCTATCAAGTAATTTTGCTTCCTGTTGTCTTCATTTATGGCAGTGGCGGAACAGTAGCCACTTTATTGAGCGGATCGGCATTGTTTTTAAACGGAAATAATTACGATTTGCGCAATAAATGGGATATGAGTATTGTTCCGGTTTCAAAAACGTCGGAATAACAGTTCAAGATTACCTTTGTATACAGAATGGAATTGATTCGTTACTGTGTACAGCCCGAATCAGATAAAAGCCAGATGCAAATCTGTTCACCGGTATGCTGACTGAAGAAGCCGACACTTCGTATGAATCGACAATTTGCCCGTTCACATCAATAATTTGCAGGACTTCGGGAAACTGTACAACAGGAAACCCAACAGTAATATAATCTGATGACGGATTCGGATACAGCGACATTTCCAGAATGGGCTTTGACGGCTCGGGAGAAGCGTCAGATGAAGCATTCAGATAAACAAAGTGCGTCTGACTTCCGCGACCATCAAACAAACAGCGCAGAACAAGAACAAACAATTGATTGCCTGAATTCTGCAGCGCATATGGTACATGATCAAAATGCAACGTGTCGCCATGCTGGGTCACAATCCAGTCAACATACACGATATTCCCGACAGTGGTTGTATTCTGAATCCAGGCTGTATCTACCGGCGAATACGGATCAATCGCACAAGTGTCAACGAATGCAAGCAAAGTATCAACATAAGCACCCGGTTGGGTTTGCATAAAGTTGTGCTCGTAATACAAACATTCCAGTTGCTGATTGTAGAAAAATGTTCTGATATCGCCTATTCTCCTTTTTAGCATAGTAACATTTACCGTATTATCAGTTCCGTTTATTTCATCATCAAATACGTATGCAAAATCAAGACACACACTCTGACCGGCACCCAGAGAATCGAACTTGACAACCCCTACACCTCGTCTATCATACGGAAGGTTCCCGGACGACATATCCGACCATTGGGTTGAATCGATGGGATCACCCGGGAACATATACTTCACCGGTATAGTTCCGCTATAGCCATTTCCTCCATAAGTCATAGGTGATCCATCTCTGAACAACCCGTTCATTACATTCCAGTAATGTGTGGCTGTTTCTGGATCAACACAGTATGAAGGCAGTGTACCTGTGTTATTATAAACCGAAAATGATTGCATTTTATGACTTAGAAAAGTCAATCCCATAGCCGGCAATACATCAGAATACGCATGTTCGTTTTGTGAAGTTACTGAATCGCAACCCGAACTGTTGTAAATAAAATACGAGTCGAGCAAAGTGTCGCATCCTGCAAAATCATTATACGCGTAACCGATATCAATGTCCGAAAAAACGGCCAGTTTCAGCTGATGATAATCATTTTGCGAACGGTTGATGATGGTATAATGCAGAAATATGGTATTGTCCGTATTACTGATTCCAGTAACAGACGATGAATCGCGCATAACATAAGCCATTCCATGAATTTCAATACCCAACGCTTCACCTCCGGATTCTGAATGCGGTGCAGCCGCATCGTTGTAAATAAAATAAATGGCCTGTTCGCCTCTGATAACAGGATATTCACCCTGGGTGGGTTCGTAATAACCGTTCTGATTAATGTCGGCAAATGGAGCCAGTATCGGCGCCTCATCATATAAAGAGTTTCCATTCCCCGGCCATGACATGATGGCTTCAGGTGCCACATATCCACTCTGATTCCAATGCGTAGCATGAAAGTCAATTTCGGCCTTGCTTACTTTCCAAACCCGCGCATGATCGGGGTTTTCAGATGGCTCATCGCTATTCACTCTGAGAGTTCCCGGAAAAAAATCAAAACCAACCTGCGAATATCTTTGTGCCGCCAGATGCAATTGATTATTCTGATCCAGTCCGGCCATCCAGGGCATGGCAATGTACATGGGCGATTTACCGGAACCAGCCGGAGCCTCAAAAACAGGCCCATACAACGCCGAAGTAAAATTAAACAAGGATCCGTTTGCCATAATCGGCGCCCTTAACCTGTATAAATCCAGATATTGGTATTCATTTTTCAATGTCGCAAAATACTGATCCGTAGTAACCAAAAAACCATCCGAAAAGCCAATGTACAATTGCGGAGAATCGGATAGAATACTATGCCATTTCAGGCCTGGTAGATAAAAGCCGCTTGAGGGAAAATACAATTGAGCAGGCATTGCATTGGCAGCTATTATTACATAGTCTGGTGAAAAAACGCAATACTCGTTACCCATTTTTATCAAATCAAAGACATCGTCTTTCGGCGTAGGTAATAAGTTTATAGTACTTCCACTACTCAGCGCCGAATCACAAATGAATGAAGCTCCGTTGTACCGGTAAATCAAGTTGTCATCACACGTAAATATTTCACCGGAACCTGTTTCCGATAAAAACGCAAACTGACCATAGTTGATGCTTGAAAAACCAGAACCATTATAAAGACAAATGGAATCGTTTATAAGGAAAAACGTCTGTCCGCCAGATTGTAGAATATCTTTCACTCCGGGAAATATTGGACCGGTAGCAAAAGAAAAACCGGTAAACTGCGTACCGTTCATCAACCAGATGGAATCATTGTTCCCAAGCCAGATTCCGTTTGCAGGATCAAACTCAATGTGTTTTAATTCATAAGGCAACACCGAATTTACCACATTCCATGATTGAAGAAGTGAAGTACCATTGCTGCCCATCTTCATCAACCCGGCATTTGTTGTGGCCAGCCAGACAAATCCACTGTTGTCGGTGGTCATGTCGCTGACACCATGAATTGCAGCAGGCAATACAACTGCAACATTGCCCTGGCTGTACCGGAACAAACCATTGTCGGAACCAATTAATAAATTATTGTTCGGTAGTTTCAGAAAACAATTCACTTTCCCGATTTGAATGCCGGATGCTTCGGTGAAATAGGTCTGCGCAAATGAAACATAAGCGGAAGACAATAAGAGAACAAGTATAATTTTCTTCATATATAACAATTTATCCTCCGAAATTATAATCAGGTCTGATAAAAGTCAATAACAAATCAGTTTTCGGTTGGCGGATCATGCATCTGTAAATGCAAAGAAGCCGCTTTGCAGCGGCTTCTTTTGTTATTGAGAGTTACAGGCAATTTTACTTGTTTCCCCGCACCGGAGTTCCGGTATTGGTTTCGGGTTCTTTTGCCGGCTTTGCATCGGGTTTAGCTTCCGGAACATCGGCTGTGGGCTGAGCTTCGGTAGCAGTTGTGTCAACAGTTTCTGTCTTCACTTCGGTGCTGTCGGTTTTCTTTTCTTCTTTCTTGCCATCGCCACATGAAACAAGGAAGAACATGGCAGCAAATGCTGCGGTTAACATGAGACTTTTCATGATTTTTTGGTTTTTGGGTTATTGGTAATTGAATAACGCCACGAAATTTTGCGATATTGTATTTTTTGAAAAATAAATTTTCCATCCCCCTGCCCCTCGAAGGGTTTGGAGCCCTTCGAGGGGTGAAGGGGTAGAAAACAAAAAGCCGCTTTATCAGCGGCTTTTGTTTGTTGTCCTGTTAGGGGTCGAACCTAAACTCTTCTGATCCAGAATCAGACGTGTTGCCAGTTACACCACAGGACAGTTTCGATGTGCAAAAATACAAATATTTTTATTCGCACATCATTTTTATAAAATTATTTTTTTTCAGCATTCATGAGGCCTTGCAGATATTTTTCTTTTTCTTTCATCACCTTAATATCTGTTTTGGCATTTTCGATTTTATCCTTGAACTCTTTCAACAGAATATCAGCGTTTTTCGAATTGGCAAAAAAGCTCAGGTTGTTTTCCCACAACTGAACATCCTGTTCGAGTTTTGAAATATTGAAGCGAAGTTTTTTAACTTCATTCCACATTTTATCGCGGCCGTCGCTCGATTTCGAAACCGACTCCATACGCTCTTTGTAGCGCGTGTTCTCGGATTCAAAGCGGCTGATTTTCAGTTTTTCGAGAACCTGATCAATTTTCTTCTGCCACTCCTGCTGAATTTCATCTTTCTTTTCAATCGGAACACGGCCTGTATCAAACCAGCGACGCTGGAATTCATGAATCACATTGATGTTATCCTTATTGTCTTCGGCAAACTGATACTCATCGAGTTCACGGATTAAATCCATTTTCTTCTGAAGATTTTCAGCTTCAACCGTTGACAGGTTTTCGAAATAACCTTTTTTCTTATTGAAGAAATCGTCGCAGGCTGTCCTGAAGCGCTTCCAGATTACATCGGATTTGATTTTCGGAACCGGTCCTATTTTCTTCCACTCGTTCTGCAGACGGATCAGATCGTTGGTTGTTTTTTTCCAGTCACTGCTTTCTTTCAGCGATTCAGCTTCAAGGCAGATATTGAGTTTTTTATTGTAATTCTCATTCAGCTCGCTGCGGATGGCATTGAAATATTCTTTGCGTGCCGCATAAAAAGCATCGAGAATGCCTTTGAAATCGGCCCAGACCTGATCGTTGTTTTCTTTCGGAGCGGGACCAATGGTTCTCCACAATCCGAAAAGTTCATTCATTTCTTTGGTGGCGGCATTCCATTCCTTCATGGTGTTCACCTCGGCCGAAGCAATGTTGCGGGCTTTGTCAACCAGCGCCTGTTTGGCTTCGAGATTGGCCTCGAACTTTTTATTCAGGTTGTCGTAATGCTGAATTCTGATTTCGCGGATTTTTTCCGATGCATTGCGGAAGCGATCCCAGATCTGATCTTTCACATCGCTGGGCACCGGGCCGGTCTCTTTCCATTTAAGATGCAGTTCCTGCAGCTTTTTGAATGATTCGTGCAGCGATTTTTCGATGATAAGTTCTTCGGCTTTTTCGCAGAGTTCGACTTTGATTTCGAGATTCTTTTTCATGTCAAGATCGCGCAACTCGCGGTTGAGTTTGACCTTGTCGAGGAACATCTGCACATGGTGATTGTAGTTGAGCCACAAATCGTTGCTCTTGTCTTTTGACACCATACCTATTTCGCGCCATTTTTCCTGAATTTTACGAAATTCATCAAAAGTGTTTTTCAGAGGTTCACCTTCTTCTATCAGTTTTTTCAGGTCATCGAGAAGGACAAGTTTCTTTTCGAAATTATCTTCCTGCTGTTTCTGAATATGATCGAAATGCTCTTTACGTTTATCCTGATAGATGCCCCAGATGACATTAAATTCGCTGGATTTCTTTTCCAGTGCTTCTTTGTGTGCCTCGGCCTCAACATCTTCTTCGCCAAGTTCAGCAAGCTTCTGTTTTTCGATTTCCAGCTGAGCATGATGCAGTTCACGCAGTTTTTTAAAAGAAGGACCGACTGCGGTAATATCATCGTTTTGCTTGATAATATTTAAGGCTTCC
Organism: uncultured Bacteroidaceae bacterium; assembly: GCA_964429475.1. Taxonomy (GTDB): domain Bacteria; phylum Bacteroidota; class Bacteroidia; order Bacteroidales; family DTU049; genus GWF2-43-63. The sequence goes on from CAYSCE010000044.1 coordinate 9,921, forward strand.
TCTTTAATTTCATCAAGAGAATAATTGTCCCATTTACTGAAATCAATTGACTGAATGTCGGCTTCGTGTTCCTCTTCATGAGACACTTCAACAACATCTTCCAGCACATAGGTGCTTTCACCCTGAGCAAATGCAGTTTCCGCATGATTTACTTCCGAAGGGGTTACATCCTGCTTCAAAGCTTCAGGTTCAATGGCTGAAGGTTCCTGATTTACAGCCGCGTTTTCTTTATTTTCTTCCATCTCGTTCAAATTCAAAATCACATATAAGGTGCAAAAATAATAAACTTACTGAATTGGAGACATTACTTCTCACAATTCTGTGTTTATTGAAGCGCCTTGGGGTTAAAAAGTGTATATCCAAAGTAAAAGGAAAGCATCCAGGGCTCCTGATACTTATCGTAATAGCTCAGTGTCAGGGCTATTGGTCCAACCGGACTGTGAAACACCAGCGCCGATGATGCAATGAAATAACGGCTGCCCAGTTCAGGCCCGTACATAGCATATGTCCCGCTTGGACCCAACATAATATCGCGATAAGGCTGACACAGATAGGCTTCGGTGCGCCAGTCAAAATTATCGATTATCATGACTATTCCCTTCAACCCGGCCCCCGCATATTGATGAGCCCGGTACTGAGGCATAAACAGCGTACTCATTTCGGGCAATGGCTGAAATGGGTTGGCAAACAACATAGTGGCAGTATAATTACCGAAAAAAGCACGGGACGAAAAATACAATTCAGAATAAAATCCCAATCTGAAATGAGTCCACGACTGGAAATAATTTTCGTAGGTGAATTTCGCCGAGAGCCAGTTGTGTTTTTCCAGATGAGGAGTGTTGAACAATGCTGTTGTGCCGGGAACCGAATTCTCTTTGCCTGCAATATAACCCAGATGCAAATAAATATTGGTTCCTTTGTTGGCATATTGTTTTTTATTGAGCGTATTGCGCTCCCATTCAGCCGATACACTCCATGCTTTGAAATTGGTGTTATCGGGAATATCAATACGGGTAAAATAATTGTTCTGGAAATATTCGTCATCGAGAATCATGGCCGAACCCTTTAATACAACCTTTCCTTTATTGCGGGCAGGTATAATTAATCCGCAATCCCAATGATAATCATTGATGACCAGATAACTCGGATTTCTGTCTTCGAAAAAATGCGAGGTGGTTCTGAAATAATCCCACTGATTGTATACAATGCGGCCAAATATGGCATATTGCGGAAGTCCCGGAAAATCAAGTCTGACACCCAACAATCCGGAGCTGTAAAAACGGCCGGCATACATGTTTGCACGCAAAGTGACAGAGTAGCGCTGCAGGTTTTTGTACCCAACCTCGGCAAAAGCCTGATTGACGGGGTTAGAAGAAACAAGGCCGCCAAAACGTAAAAACAGATTGGATTCTTTTTTCACATCCAGATTCAACGTATAATTGCCGAAAGAATCTTCGTATACAGCTTCCGGATAAATGGAGCGGATGGCATGATCGGTCAGCAGACGGTAATAATCCTTTCTTGTTCTCTCTATATCAGCGGTATCGTGTTTGATAAAATAATTCATCACATACTGACTCTGATATCTGTTCAATCCCTGTACTTCAACGTTATCGAACAACAAAGGAGGCTTTTTCTGATTGAATGAATCTCTTCTGGCCTTCAGTTCGGCTGGCGATACGCTATCGAGCACAAATTCGCGAATACTCGGAATCTGCTTCAAAGCCGCATCGTAGCCCAGCTGTATATATTCGGCAGCGTGCGAAAAATCGATGATATTGGTGGCCGGAATTTTTGGTTCAATCAGCACACTGCTGTTGCAGGGCAGATCGTATGAAGTTTCCGTCATAAATATATTTTCGAGCTGCGACATAATGTTGTCCGGGTCGGGAACCGGATTTTCCATAGCCACCTTGGAGCCGATAATAATATCAGGATCAAAGTCACGCAAAGCCACATCGGCCGGAAAATTATTGAACATGCCGCCATCCATATACATCTTTCCGTTGATGGTGATGGGTTTGAAATAAAACGGATAAGTCATGGATGCGCGAATGGATTTCACCAGATTGCCGGAACGGAAAATTTCGGCTTTCGAATCGGTGATATTAGCTCCAATACAACGAAAAGGGACAAACAAAGAGTCGAAATTTCCGTGACAGGCTGCATTGGCCTGCGAATAGATTTCCATGAAAATAAAATCCATTTGTCCCGAAGACACCAGATTGGTCGGCACATCGAAACGCCAGATACTGTCGGCATTAATGCGGAATGAAGCCCAGGATGCATCGGGCTCGGGTTGCTTGAAATAATAAATATATTTCTCATCAATCACACCCGTTGCCCACAGCAGAAACTCATCTGAAGTGATCAGTTTCTCCATTTCATCTGTGGTCCAGCCACTGGCATACAAACCACCGATAATGGCACCAATTGAAGTACCTGCAATATAATCAATGGGAATCTGATTCTCCTCGAGTGCCCTTATAACACCTATGTGAGCTGCGCCTTTCGAACCACCTCCGCTGAGCACCACAGCAACCTTCTGCGCATGGACAACGCCCGTGCAAAACATCAGCAGTCCTATGATGACCAGCTTTTTCACTTAAACCATTTCGAGTGCCTGCCTGAGATCGTTCAGAATATCTTCAACTTCTTCAATACCGATAGAGAAACGTACCAACCCATCGGTAATGAATGCTGCTTTCTTGCCTTCGGCTGAAACAGCTGCATGCGTCATCGAAGCGGGATGTTGAATGAGTGATTCAACGCCACCCAATGACACGGCAAGCATAATGAGATGCACATTGTTCATGAGCTTTACACCTGCATCGTAGCCACCTTTCATTTCAAAACTGATCATGCTTCCCGGACCTTTGGTCTGCTTCTGAGCCAGCTCGTATTGCGGGTGCGACTTCAGACCCGGATACATGACGCGCTCAACTTTCGGATGACTTTCGAGGAACTCAGCAATCTTCATGGCACTTTCCTGGGCTTTTTCAACACGCAGTGCCAGCGTTTTGGCTCCGCGAATAACCATGTAAGCCTGATGCGGATCCATGTTGTATCCAAATCCGACCATGATGGCACGTAACTTTTTATAGGTTTCTTCGGTTTTTGCAACGATGGCGCCGCCTACAATATCAGCGTGTCCATTGATGTATTTTGTAAGTGAATGCAGCACAATGTCGGCGCCCAGGTCGAGCGGTTTCTGAAGAACAGGGCTGCAGAAAGTATTGTCAACACACACCATGATACCGTGCTTGTGAGCCAATTCCGATGCGGCCTTGATGTCGGTGATGGTCATGGTTGGATTGGCCGGTGTTTCAAGATAAAGCAGTTTTGTATTTGGTTTGATAGCTGCTTCAATCTGGCTCATGTCGCTGGAATCGACATAAGTGCTTTCAACACCGAAACGTTTGAAATGATTTTCCATGATATTGCGGCTGGGGCCATAAACAGCCGATGAGCTCACCATATGATCTCCTGCCGAAAGCATCGCGATATAAACGGTTGAAACAGCACCCATACCCGAGCTGCAGGCAATGCCGCCAAATCCGTTTTCCATCACGGCCAGTTTTTCTTCCAGAGCGCCAATCGTCGGATTGCCAATACGGCTGTAAATAAATCCTTTTTCTTTACCGGCAAAACGGTCAGCACCTTGCTGCGCATTGCGAAAAGCAAATGTTGACGTTTGATATATGGGGGTTACGGCACTTCCGAAAGCATCTTCAAAATCACCTGCATGAACCAGTTGGCTGTTCAAACCTAAATCTTTAATGTTCTTCATCTTGTCTATTTTTTACAAAAATACTTGTTTTCCATGAATCACATACAATATAAATCAGTTTAAATTCTGTCAAATGCATTCAAACTGAAAATAATTAAGTATTTTTGTACCGAATTTTACTAAATAGAAAAAAATGTCCAAGCCCATTCAGATGTCCGAAGCTGCCTCTATTGGTATTCATTCATTAGTACTGATTGCCAACAGTGAGAATACTTTCATGAATGTGAATGTGATAGCCGAAAAAACCGGTGCCAGCAAAAATCACATTGCAAAAGTGATGCAGACATTGGTGAAATCGGGCTTTGTGAGCTCGGTTCGAGGTCCTGCCGGCGGATTTTCGCTCTCAATGGAACCATCCGAAATTACGCTGCTGGATATTTATGAAGCCATTGAAGGAAAAATAATCATCAAAACCTGTCCTTTTGATAAGGCAATCTGCCCCTTCGATAAATGTCTGATGGGTGGTATTTTTCATAAAGTGACCGAAGAGCTGATAGTATATCTCAAAGCCAATACACTACAGGATTTATCAGCCAGCAGAAAAACCAGGTAAGCGTTGATATTATGACACGCAAACAGCGACTATCGAAAATTCTTGAAATTTTTCAGCAGACCAACCCGATACCAAAAACCGAGCTTCATTATAAAAATCCGTATGAGCTGATTGTGGCGGTCATTCTCAGT
>CAYSCE010000045.1:0-13988 GCA_964429475.1 uncultured Bacteroidaceae bacterium
CGGCTGGGAAAGACCATGTGTAGGTAACACCTGTTTCATTGGTTACAGAATATGTTTGTGAAGTTCCGGCACATGGAGAAGCGCTTCCAGTGATAGCCGAAGGTTGAGCAACAGCCGCTTCGGGCGTAGCGCTCAGAGTTTGAGCAGTTCCGTTACCGCAACCGGTTGAAGGAGTCACCGAAATGGTTCCGGCAGTAGCCGAAGGTGTTACAGTAACAGAGTTGGTACCCTGACCAGCTGTAATTGACCATCCCGATGGGAATGACCAGGAATATGTAACACCCGCCACACTGGTTACAGAATACGTTTGCGATGTCTGACAGGGCGTATTGTCTCCAACAATTGCTGAAGGCTGCGATGGCAGTACTGATGAAGTTACTGTCATACTCTGGGGTGTACCGTTGCCGCACGTGTTGGAAGGAGTTACCTGTACGGTACCACTTGAAGCACCAACAGTCACCGTAAGCGAATTTGTGCCTTGTCCTGCAGTGATAATCCAGTCAGCTGGAGTTGTCCATGTATAAGTTACACCTGCAACAGGTGAAACTGAATAATATTCTGTTGTTGTCTGACAAGGTCCGATCTGACCGGTGATAACAGAAGGCTGAGCAGGAACTGTATTGACAGTCACAGCCAAAGTCTGCGGAGTTCCATCGCAACCATTTGATGGGGTCACCGAAATAGTACCGCCCGCAGTACCGGCTGTAACAGTAATGGCATTGGTACCGGTACCGGCTGTGATGGTCCAACCTGCCGGAACCGACCAGTAATAAGTAAGGCCGCCAACATTGGTAACACTGTATGTCAAACCTGTCACACCTGAACAAGGACTGGCATTGCCTGTAATAGCACTGGGTTGCGCCGGTGGGGCAATAATCGTTACATAATTTGTTTTATTTTCCACATCCGAGCCGCAGGCATTCGTGGCAGTGAGCTGAATAGTATAAGTTCCGGCGGCAGTAAACTGCACCTGAGGATTCTGGCTGGTTGCATTGGTACCGCCGACATAATTAAATGTAGCCGGAGTAATGGACCATGCCCAGGAGGTAGGAGAACCTGTGGAACCATCGTTTAAAGTAACAGTAGTGTTGGCACAGGTATTTGTACTTGATGCCGCAAATGCTGCAACTGGGTTTGTGCAGGTTCCGTAAACTTTCAGACTGTCAACATACCAATCATCTCCATCATCATTGGTCATAACAAGGGCAATATATACACTCTGTCCGTTGTAGGCACTCAGGTCAACTGTTTTCTTGGCGTAGGTTGTTGAGAAAGTTGATTCAGCCCAGGTACTGACAGTAGTAAAAGCTGCCGGTGAGGTTTGCGAAGTAGTCGATACTCTGACAGAATAAGAAGATCCATATGATGTTGAGTAAGTCTGTCGCTGATAAAAAGACATGGCTGATCCGTTCTGTAATGTTATAAGTGGCGTCACAAGCCAGTCTTCAGCTGATCCACCTGAAACATTTTCATATTCAACATAAGCGGCACCTGATCCTTCTGAAGTGGTTGTTGTCGAAATCCAGTTGCTGGCCGTTCCCAGTCCGTTTGTGCCGATGTACGTTGCCCAGCATGCCGGAGGCACACCATTATTGAAAAGCTCGACAAAGGGTACTGTAAAAGTTCCGTTGCTTAATGTAAATGTCGAAGTTGCTGTATCATTGGCAGTATTGGCATCGGTTCCGCCATTGGGTAATGAAGACCAGGCCTTGATTGTATGAGAGCCATAAGCAGCAGTGGTCGCCGGGAAGGTAACAGCTGTTGAAATATTGGTAGCAAGAGAGCCGCTCCAGGTTTGGCTGACCGGCGTACCTCCATCGATCTGGTAATAAACTGTAGCGGAGGTAAGTGTTGTGGAGCCAGCATTCCTGAGTGTTATTGAAGGAGTAATGCTTGTTGTGCCGCAGGAAGAACCGGTTGGAGATGTAATGGCTGAAACCTGTGCGTCGAGCGCAAAAGCGGGTGTATTCGGATTATAACCATCCAGCGTTGTAGGAGCTGTACCCATTGGATCGAGCCAGTTGCTCAAACGTGTGGTATTGGTACCGCCACCGGTCCAGGAAACAGAAAAACGTCCGTACCAGTCGCTTGATGTATTTCCGCAGGCAGCATAACCGCCATGAAGCTGACCAACAATGCGGTGATTGGCATCGAATAAAGGAGAACCCGATGAGCCACCTTCAGTGGTTGTACCGTCGTTCCATGAAGTAACCCGGAAATGGGAACCGTCGCCTGGACTGGCGGTCTGAAGATAAGTAGTGGTGGTCAACGCTGTTGTTGTCCACGATATTTTTTTGATATCAGCACTTGGGTGATGAATACCATAGGAAGTGCCTGAAATGGTGCCGTCTGTAGCACGGTTCCAGCCAGCATAATACACGCCATACGAAGAAGGCGGGGTCGAATTCATCTGAACCAGACAAAAATCACTGGCCGCATTACGGGCTTTGAGTACCGATCCTGAAATCTGGTTATAAGCAGGTGAAGAAGCGGGATTGGTACATGTTGCGCTTTGCCAGTTAAAATAAAACACCCAACTGGTGGGATCTGAGTAACAATGGTCAGCTGTCAGAACGTAAGGAGTTCCGTCATTTGCCGTGTTATTCACCAGCGATCCCGTGCAGAATCCTGCACCGCCCGAAACGAGCATACAAACAGAATTAATTTCATTTTCCCAGCCAACACCTCCAGGACAAGCTACATTTACATTACAGGATCCTGAAGAACCAAAAGCTTTGGCAAAATCTTTAATACCACGGTAACCGTGAGTAACCCTGTATATATGTACAATTCCTGGAGTGGTTACATTCGCCGGCTCAAAATATTCAATGGTAGCCTTATCGCCTGCAACAAGCGCTGTGGCAAAAATTTCATCTGCCTGATTATTGGCCGAGGTAAATGAACCCAGAACTTCGGATCTGTCTTCGTTGTATACAAACAAATCGGCACCCTGAGGCAATACATAATGATCGAAAGTAAGATTGATGGACACCGCATCGGGAGAATATACCGTGACACGATAGATTTTATCGCCATTGGGTAATAAAGTCAAAGCGCCATCGGCTTTTACATCAATGTCAACAAACAGATTTTCGCCAAAGCGCCAGGGACGGTCTTTAAGCGGATCGTTGATGGCATCTTCGGCACGTAAAGCCGGCACATCAACATAAACCATCTGAAATTCAGGAACTTTTGCCTGAAAATAAATACTTTTTGCCGGATCGAAGGACCGGGGCGTTCATCCATGGCTGATTTGTGCCTGCACAGCCGTTGATAGGAAACCCGCCAATACAATAATGAGTGGGAAAATTCTTTTCATGGTGATTGTGGATTTGCGGACTAAAGTACAATAAAAATGAGAATTGTGAAGATAAAAGTGTCAGTTTTTTAAGTTTTTTGTAGATTGACACGTATTTATATCTGAAGAAAGGCTGTTTCGAAAATCATAAATTATTTGCATCTTTGCCGAAAAATCCCCCCCCATTATGTCATCAGATCGTTCCACAAAAAGTCAGACATTTGCTTTGCTCATTGTCGGCGTGCTTTTTTTTATTTTCGGGTTTGTTACCTGGCTCAACAGTGTATTAATCCCGTTTTTGCGCACAGCCTGTGAGTTAAGTAACACCGAAGCGTTTTTTGTTGCAACCGCTTTTTATATAGCCTATTTTGTCATGGCCATTCCGGTTTCATTTATTCTTAAAAAATTCGGATTTGTCAATTCCATGTCATTGGGATTGTTCATCATGATGATTGGTACTTTGATTTTTATCCCTGCTGCATACATGCGCGAATACTGGATTTTTCTGGTTGGATTGTTTGTGCAGGGAACCGGACTTACCATGCTGCAAACGGCTGTGAACCCATATGTTGCCTTACTTGGGCCCGTCGAAAGTGCAGCCAAACGCATCAGCATTATGGGCATTGCCAATAAACTGGCCGGCGCCATGAGCGGTATCATTCTGGGCTCGGTGCTGCTGACAAAATCCGATAAAGTGATCGCCGAAGAATTATCATTACTTGATGCCGCTGCTCAGGCATTGTACCTCGACGATATGGCGCAGAAAGTGATTTTTCCCTACATCATTATGGCCATTGCACTGGTGTTTCTGGCTTTTATGGTTCGCTTTGCCCGCCTGCCCGAAATCAAAAGCGATGAACCGGATCAGAAATTCAGTTTGCGTGGATTACCTGCCTTTGTATGGCTTGGATTTATAGCCATCTTTTTTTATGTCGGAGCTGAAGTAATCTCAGCCGACAGCATTATTAATTATGGCCGGTCATTGAATCTTGCTCCTTACCTGATAAGTATTTCCGGATTAGAAATCAACCTGTTGAATCCAAACTATTTCACTTTCTATGTGATGTCAGGTATGATTCTGGGCTATTTTATCGGAATTATTTTAATCCCGCGCATCATCAGCCAGGACAAAGCTCTTCGGTATTTTGCCATCAGTGCGCTGGGTTTTACAACCTGTGCTTTGTTGTTCAACGGAACGGCTTCGCTGGTTTTCATCATTTTACTTGGAATTTCCAATTCTGTAATGTGGCCTGCCATCTGGCCTCTGTCTATTGAAGGTGCCGGAAGTAAAACCCCGGTCGTTTCCGCACTACTCATAATGGGTATTATCGGCGGAGCCATCATGAGTCCTGTATATGGCTGGCTCACTGATCTTACAAACAATCAAACCGCATATATTATTTTAATTCCCTGTTATTTGTTTGTGCTATTTTTCGCAATAGCAGGGCATAAAATCGGAAAACAACCCCATGTATCAAAATAACACACCTTTTGAACCATTAAAGCCACTGGCCCCATATTCTTCGGGGGCTATGACACTGGGCATTCTGTCTATTATTTTTGCAGTACTGATTCCGCCGGCAGGACTTGTCCTGGGATTGATCGCTCTATCCCATGCGCGCAAAGCCGATCATGAAATGCTTCACACCCCGCATGAGTGGCATAGCGACTCATCATCCAAAGCACAGACAGGCAAAATCACCGGCATAATAGGATTGTGTTTAAGCGCCATTATGTTGTTGATTACCATCTTTTATATTCTTATCTTTGTGTTTATTTCTATTGTAGCACAAAACGCCTGAACAATTGATCAAGATTCTGCCCGTTCAAAAAATCCGCGAAGCCGATCAATATACCATCGACCACGAACCTGTTCGGTCTGTTGATTTAATGGAACGCGCTGCCGGTCGTTGTTTTGAATGGATCAAAGAACATCAGCCCGATACAAAACAAGCCTATACGATTTTCGCAGGACCCGGCAACAACGGCGGCGACGGTCTGGTGATTGCACGCATGCTGCACGACAGCGGCTATCCGGTCAGCGTAAACCTCGTTCAGTTCAGCAATGAACTAAGCCCCGACTGCCAGACAAATCTTAAACGGCTGAAAAAAATAATACCGGTTCAAATCATCAAAACCACGAAAGATATTGTTCAGATTCCTGCTGGTCAAATAATCATCGATGCCTTGCTGGGGTCAGGAATTTCGCGCGCACCCGAAGGGCTGGTAAAACATGTTATACAACAAATCAATGCTGCGGGAAACCGGATAATTGCCATCGACCTGCCTTCGGGTTTGATGGCCGACAGCAGCTCGGATGGTCATAAAGATGCCATCATCAAAGCTTCAGTGACTCTCACTATTGGTACTCCCAAGCTGGCGTTGTTTGTGCCAGAAAACGGCGACTACTGCGGCGATTGGTGTTTTATTCCCATCGGATTGCACGAAGATTTTCTGCAACAAGCTGATGCAAAATATTTCCTCTTGCAACAAAACGATGTTGCAGCATTCTTTCAGCCCCGTAAAACTTTTTCGCATAAAGGCTCTTATGGTCATGTCTTAATCATGGCCGGAAGCAAAGGAAAAACCGGCGCTGCCGTGCTGGCGGCCAAAGCCTGTTTGCGCTCTGGCTGCGGATTAACAACGGTACATTGTCCTTCGGATTCTCTGAATATCGTTCAGATTTCTGCCCCCGAAGCCATGGTGTCGGTTGATGAAAATGCCAATAATATTTCTGTACTGCCCGTTCTGATGCCATACTCAGCTGTGGCTTTCGGCCCCGGTTGCGGTCTGCATAAATCTACGGCCGCATCACTGAAACTTTTAATTCAGGAAACAAAAGTACCCTTGGTCATCGATGCCGATGGACTGAACATTCTGGCGGACAACAAAACATGGCTGTCATTTCTTCCGGCAAATACAGTATTAACGCCACATCCAGGTGAATTCAAGCGATTGTTTGGTGAAAGCAAAAACGATTTCGATCGTTTGCAAAAAGGGATTGATGCCGCCATGAAATTTCGTTGCATAATTGTACTCAAAGGCGCATATACGGCCATTATAAGCCCGAACGGGCAGGTCTTTTTTAATTCAACGGGTAATCCCGGTATGGCAAAAGGCGGATCAGGCGATGCGTTGACAGGTTTGATTGCCGGATTGCTGGCACGGGGAATTCCTGCGCTGAAAGCCGCAATAGCAGGCGTTTTTCTGCACGGTCTGGCAGGCGATTTCGCCGCAAAATACAAAACGCAGGAAGCCATGCGTGCCGGTGATATCATCGAGCTGTTGCCACAAGCCTGGGATACAATTCAGTAGCAAAAAATAAGAAATGGTTAAAATTTCGTTTTCGGTAGCAGTTTCTGTTAATCCGTTGTACCTTTGCATTCCAATAATAAAACAAAAGCTATGAAAAAACTTTTTTTAATTGCAGGTCTTGCTTTTGCTTTTGCATCGTGTGGCAACAAAAGCGATGAAAAAGCCATGACACCCGAAGAGGAAACAAAGTTTGCTACTGAAGAAGTGCAAGCCATCGACTCGTCGGTAAACGAAGTTGTTACCAGCGTTGATGAAAAAGAAGCCAAAGTGGACGAATTACTTAAAGGAATTTAAAAGGAGGTAACTATGAAAAAATTATTTGCATTGATGATGGCTATCGCCTTTTCAACAGTTTCACTGTCAGTAATGGCGCAGGGTAATGGAAAAGGTAGTGGAAAAGATAAAGACAAGGGACAGGGACAAGGAAAACCGAAGACCGAACAGGTTGGTCAGGGTAATCAGAATCAAACCCACGGCAACAAACCCGAAACCGTTGGACAGAAAGAAAAACCTCAGAATGTTGAGCCTAAAGAAAACGGAAAACCCGAAGGAAAAGACAAACCTGAAGGTGTAAAAGAAAATCCGGGACAAGGAAATGGTCACGCATATGGCCGTAACAAAGGCGACATGAGTGGACGCGAATTCGGTCAGATGCGCTCCGAAGAAGCTAAAAACAAGGTGAAAACCAAACTCGATGAGTCGGAAAAAGTGATCAATCAGCAGCAGAGCCGCGTTGACGCTATGCGCAAGGATGTTGAAACTGCCCGCAAAAACAACGAGGACAAATACAAAGCGGGAAAAATTTCCAAAAAAGAATACGAAGACAACAACGCCCGTATTGACGAAGCAGAACAAATTACCAATGAAGCCGATCAACAGGTTAAACAGGAACAAAATCGCATCAACACTGCGAAAGAAGAACTGAACAAACCCACCGAGAACACTTCATCACCAAAACGCAATTAATTTTTGCGGATTGCATATTCCAAAACCCTGGCTGCGCGGCCGGGGTTTTTTGTTTCCGCCCACGCTATGCGTAGCAAGACATCGCTATGCGAAGCATGTGCTTCGCATAGCGTAGAATTTAGTATTTTAGCTTCGCAAAAACAAAAGCATATTCATGAAATCCGCATTGCTGCTTCCTTTCTTATTGCTGTTTCTCGCTTCAATGCTGCCATTGAATGACGGCGCTTTTGCACAATCATCCACCGATTCACTCCAAATCAAAGTTCATTTTCTGTACGGATCAAAGCCCAAAAAAGGAACCAATGATTCTGAATGTAAGGAATTTGGAGGATTGCACGGAGGACATGTTACCATTGAAGTGGAAACCACCAATTTCGGATTCGGCCCCAACAAGGGTTTTCACGTGTTCGGCAAAAAAAACAACCGCCTCAGCAAGTGGTACGCTTATCCGCTTGAATACTGGGCTGCAGACACGCTCAATGCCGGAGAAAAATACACCACGTTCACCATTCCTGTAAGCCGGCAACAATACGACAGTCTGAAAAAGCTGATGGTTGAATATGCCCTGACAACACCTTACGATTATGCTTTTATCGGAATGCGCTGTGCATCGGCCACCTGGGATATTCTGGCACAGGCCGGCATATTGCAAACCCATTCAAAGTCATGGATGATTCTACGCTGCTTCTACCCGAAGTTATTCAGAAACAAGCTCTTTAAACAGCAGAAAGAAATGCACACCGACATTCATCGTCAACCCGGCCGTGATAGCCGCAAATGGGAGATAGATAAGCGGAAGTTCCGGTAATACATCGCTATGCGAAGCATATGCTGCGCATAGCGTAGAAAAAACTTCGCATAGCGTAGCGCATAGTGACTGCCATTTCGCAACAAAATTATACAGTCAGGCTTTCTGGATTCTGCAGATTATTCCAAAATCGAATCAGGACAATTTTGTCTTTCCCGGTTTTGTAGAATCGTGAAATATGCTTATTAATCATAATACATCTGATGTTCCTGAAACTTGTTTTGACTCCAATTTTATTTGCTTTTTGAAGAATCAGTAATGCTGCATTAACATCATCGAGAAACTCACTGGCAACAGTTTCGCCCCATTTTTCAAGACAATATTCAATATTATCCCAATAATCTTTTACCGCGGATTCTGTCCAGATAACCTCAGTCATTTCCAAAAAGCTCAGGGTATCTCTTCCTGCTTTCTTTCAAAACTTCATCGGTGCTGAATGTTTTCTTTTCATCAACATCCTGAATACCTGCATCAATTGCTTTGCGCTGAGCTTCGCTCAATACAATTTTTTCACCTTTGATTGAAATAAAATCCAATGTGCGGATGTAATTCAACAAGGCAATTGCTTTGGCATTCGACATATCAATATCAAGAATAACTTTCATGGCTTTCGCTTATCAGAGTGTATTTACAAAGATACAAAATAAATCTCTTTTCTTGCCTTTTCGCAACAAAACCCGGCTGCTCGTGGAAATTGTGACCATCGGACCGCAGGTTGATGATAAAAAAACTATTTTTGTATCGTTCCTGTACAAACAGGTTTATTATTTATTTCCACAAAGACAACTATGAACTACGGACATTTTTCCGACGACGGCAAAGAATACATCATCACACGGATGGATACCCCCAGCCCGTGGATCAATTACCTGAACAACGGTCGCTATTTCACCAGCATTTCGAACAACGGCGGCGGCATGAGTTATTTCAAGAGTCCACTCCATGGCCGGGTAACCCGATACCGCATCAACGAAGTGCCGCATGACCGGCCCGGGAAGTATATCTACATCCGCGACAACGACAGCGGCGAAATCTGGAGCCTCACCTGGCAGCCCGTCGGCAAACACCTCGAATGCTACAAACTGGCACACGGATTCGGCTACACCCGCTCCGATGCCAACGTCAATGACATTGAATCTTCGGTGTTGTTCTTTGTTCCGCAGGACGATGATCAGGAAATCTGGAAAGCCGTTCTGAAAAATACTTCAGACAAACCACGGAATCTTTCCGTGATCGGTTACTGCGAACTGGCTCTGGGACATGCTTTGGTAGATCTGATCAATCAATGCGACGATCAGCATTTCAACCGATCGTACTTTGACAAAGAACTCAATTCCATTTTTTCCACCAAAACCTATTGGGTTACACAATCAAAAGGCACACAGCAGCAGGAAAACAAAGAATGGGATCAGTATACTTTTTTCACGGTGAATCATCCGGCGGCCAGCTACGAGACAGTGCGCGAGCGCTTTATCGGATTGTACCGCAACGAAAATAATCCGGTCTCGCTGGAACAGGAAAATTTGTCGTGCCGCGACACCGATTTCGGCAATGTCATCAATGCACTGAAAGTCGACATCGCGCTTCAGCCGGGCGAATCGACCGATGTTGTTTTTACGCTGGGCGTGATTGAAAAAACAAAATTCGATGTTCTGAAAAAAGAACGTACAGAAAAATACCATGCAGTTCCAGCTGTGGATGAGGCTTTCGAAAAAATGAATGTCGCCTGGGATCAGTATTTTGCGCACACATCGGCCGAAACACCGGATACAAATCTGAATATTTTTCTGAAATACTGGATGCCCTATCAGGCCATCACTGCCTTTAACGTAGGTCGTGTGGCCAGTTTCTATTACTGGGGCATCGGACGTGGCTTTGGATTCCGCGATACCGCGCAGGATACCATAGCAGTGACCATTTCAAATACTGAAAAAGCAAAGGAAAGAATTCTTCTCCTCTCGCGCCAGATGCGCACCGACGGAAAAGTATATCATCATTTTCATGGCGATGGTGATGGAGAATTCACACAACATTGCGATGATCCGCTCTGGTACATGCTTGCCGTGACCGAATACATTAAAGAAAGCGGTGATCTTGACATTTTAAAAAACATACAGCCCTTTATTGAAGCCGGAAAAGAAGGAACTGTACTGGATCATATGTTCGCTGTTGTACATTACGCAAAAAATAATCTTGGCGCTCATGGCTTACCCATTTTCGGTCGCGGAGACTGGAACGACACACTCGATTATATTGGCGGAGACGAAGGCGGAGAGAGCGTTTGGGGTGGCATGTTCTACGCAGCCATGTTGAAATTATTCATGGACTTACTCGCGCATCTCGGCATGACCAAAGAACGCGAAGAGGTTTCTTTCATCCGTAAAAAAATGGTGGCTTCTATCGAAGATAATTGCTGGGACGGCGAATGGTACATCCGTGCCTTTGGCGGAAAAGGAAACAAAGTGGGTTCAAAAGAAAACACCTACGGAAAAATATTTCTCAATACGCAGATATGGCCTGTACTGGCCGGTTTCAAAAATAAAAACCGGCTGTTCATAGCCATGGACAGCGTAAAAAAATATCTCGATTCGCCCGAAGGCCCGAAAAAATGCACACCGGCCTGGAAAGAAATTGATCCCAACATTGGGCTTGTTACACGTTGCGTGTGGGGTAAAAAAGAAAACGGCGCCGTGTTTTGTCATCCGACCTCGTGGGTCATACAGGCCGAAACCATTTTACAGCGCGGAAATCAGGCATATGAGTATTTAAAGAAAATGTTGCCCGACCGCATCGACAGCGATGTATTTGTAGCTGAACCATACGTTTTCTCACAGTACATCACCAGCAACGAACACGCTGAACCCGGCCGTGCAAGCCATTCGTGGCAAACAGGCTCCGCAGCATGGATGTTTCGTGTGAGCTTCGATTATGTGCTTGGAATTCGTCCAACCTATGACGGATTATTGATTGATCCTGTCATTCCATCGCACTGGGACACATTTACAGCCAGCAGAAAATTTCGCGGAGCACAGTATAATATTACCGTTGAAAATCCGTCACATGTTGAATGTGGTGTGAAAGAAGTCTACGTCAATGGAAAACGGATTGATGGAAATGTGCTGCCAGTGAGCGATAGCGAAGTATGCAATGTTAAAGTAATCATGGGATAATATGAAAAGATATCAGCACAATCCAATCCTTACACGAAACGAAATTCCGGATATTCAGCCACAACTGGTCGATGCTACCTCGGTTTTTAATCCCGGCGCGATCATGTTCGAAGGCAAATATCTGCTTATGCTACGTGTGCAAAGCCGGTCGAGAGAGACTTTCATGGTGATGGCCGAAAGCATTGATGGTATTCATTTCCAGACTGAACATCGGATTGTTCATTTTAAAGGTATCGAAAATGTGAAGGAAAAAATCTATCACATCTACGATGCCCGCATTTCGAACATTGATGGAAAATATTACATCATGTTTGCCATGGATATGAATAATGGCTGCCAGCTTGGGCTTGGGACCACCAAAGATTTTAAGGAATTTGATTTTCTCGGCATCGTTTCGGACGACGACATCCGCAATGGCGTTTTATTTCCGGAAAAAATCAACGGTAAATTCATGCGCATGGATCGGCCCAACAAAGCGCGACACAGCAACGGAACAACCTCCGGCAGCGTTATCTGGTTATCGGAATCAGACGATCTGTTGCACTGGAAACCCGTTGCACCGCTGATTGAAGGCCGGTTTCACTACTGGGACGAATTTATAGGATCGGGACCACCACCGGTGAAAACACATCAGGGATGGCTTCATATCTACCACGGCGTAGCCGGACATTTCGGGAGCTCCAATATCTATCAGGCCGGCGTGATGCTGCTCGATCTGAACAATCCTGCAAAAGTGCTGTCGCGCAGCTGGTGCAATATTCTGGAACCCCGCGAAATGTATGAACTCGCCGGCCAGGTGCCGAATGTGGTTTTCCCGAGCGGCATGATTGTAAAGGAATACGATGCCGACGGTTTTGCAAAGTCCAACAGCGAAGTATATGTTTATTACGGTGCCGCCGATACCTGTGTCGGACTGGCTGTTTCAACCATTCAGGATCTGATTTTCCTCACAAAACAATAATACAGAATGAATTTATCCACTTTCGACTGGTCCATTGTTATCATCTTTCTTGCGTTGATGATTGCCATGGTTTTGTTCAGTAAAAACCTGGTAAAAAGCGTTTCCGATTTTCTCGCTACAGGCCGCACCGGCGGACGGTATATTATTTCGATGTTTCACGGAACCGCTGCTTTGGGCGCCATTACTGTGATTGGTGCACTCGAACAAAACTACAGCGCCGGATTCAACTCGCGCTGGTGGGAAATGCCGACTGCTGTAATCCTTGTCGCCATCAGCGTTACAGGATGGGTTGTGTATCGCTTCCGTCGGACAAAAGCTTTAACGATGGCGCAGTTTTTCGAAATGCGCTACAGCAGAGCGTTTCGTATATTTTCGGGATTTCTGGCCTTTCTGTCGGGCGTTTTCAATATGATTATTTTTCCATCGGTGAGTGCCCGATTTTTCATTTATTTCTGCGGCATTCCCGAAATCGGCGAAGTGTTCGGAATATCACTCACATTTGTTGCCGTCACAGGCGCCATGGTGCTTATTCCGCTCTATTTCATCTTTACAGGAGGTCATATCGCCGTGATGTTCACCGATTTTATTCAGGGTGTATTTGTCAATATCGTATTTGTGATTGTTGTAATCCTGCTCCTGGTGCAGGTTGACTGGACCCACATTTCGGATGCAGTGAATGCAGCGCCTGCCGGACAATCGCTCATCAATCCCTTCGACGCCGATAAAGTGCAGGATTTCAATCCATGGTATTTCTTTATAGGCATGTTCGGATTGATTTATACAAAGCTGTCATGGCAGGGAAATTCATCGTTCAACATTGCTGCAAAAAGTGCTCACGAAGCGCGGATGGCCGATGTACTCACCAACTGGCGCCTCGTTCCGCAATGGGGATTGTTTCTCGTATTTGTTCCTGTAGTTGCTTATACCATTTTTCATCATGGCGATTTCAGCAGCATTGCAAACTCGATCAATGCTACACTTTCGGGTGCCGGTACCGATGCTGAACAAAGTCAGCTACGTGTTCCCATGGCGTTGAATTATTTATTGCCTATAGGTCTGAAAGGCGCATTTGTAGCCATTATGCTGGCAGCTGCCGTAACCTGTCACAACACCTATATGCATTCGTGGGGCAGCATTTTTATTCAGGATTGCATCATGCCGCTGCGCAAAAAACCTTTTGAACCCAAACAACATCTCAAATATCTGAAACTCTCCATCCTCGGTGTCGGCATCATCATTTTCTTTCTGAGTATTTTGTTTCAGCAACCCGATAAAGTCTTTTTATTTTTAAATGTGTCGGGTGCCATTTTCGTTGGCGGTTCAGGCGCAGTCATCATCGGCGGATTGTATTGGAAACGCGGAACCACCGCGGCCGCATGGGCAGCCATGATCACAGGAGCTGTTACAGCATCGGGAAATATTATTCTGAAATCCATCTTTGACGAGGCATATCCGATCAACGGCCAGTGG
>CAYSCE010000046.1:0-13907 GCA_964429475.1 uncultured Bacteroidaceae bacterium
TAATAATTTAAAAATCTAGATATGTTGTCTCTTCTCTTATGTTTTACTTATACCTTATATTATACTACGACAATGCTTCTGATGAATGATACGATGACCGAACCAACGGTCCACTCTCAACATGCCTGAAACCCAGATCCAGAGCGTATTTACGTATCATCGCAAACTCTTCAGGCGTATAATATTTCTCTACCGGATGATTCTCGTTGCGCGGCCGCAGATACTGCCCTACCGTCAGAATATCACTCCCGGTTTCAAATATGTCGCGAACCACTTCAAATATTTCATCCATCGTTTCTCCAAGACCGGTCATAATACCACTCTTCACCCTCATATTCATTGAATGCGCAATCGATAATACCTGCAAACTGCGGTCGTATTGCGCTCCTGAGCGTATCTGAGGTGTTAACCTTTTCACAGTTTCAATGTTGTGACTGAAAATATCGGGCTTCGCATCGGCTACTATTTGTATGAGCTCCGGCTTCGCATGAAAATCGGGAACCAATACTTCAACCGTAGTTGCCGGATTTTTTTCTTTAACCGCTTTTATACATGCAGCCCAGTGTGCAGCGCCTTCATCGGCCAGATCATCGCGTGTAACCGAGGTAATGACACAATGCTTCAACTTAAAATGCTGCACTGTTTCTGCCAGACTTTGAATTTCGGAAATATCGGGCTGCAGTGGTTTTGAATGATCAACCGCACAAAAACGACAATTGCGTGTACATGAATTTCCGAGAATCATAAACGTTGCAGCGCCTGCAGCCCAGCATTCACCAATGTTCGGACACTTGCCGCTTTCGCATATTGTATGCAGACATCCGGCATTCAGCGCCGATTTCATTTTTAAATAAACATCAGCAGAAGGCAATTTGCTTTTAAGCCATTTGGGCTTGGCTGCTGAATTTTTGCTCAAATCTTTCTCTTTCATGAAAAAATCAGGGATTATATCTGCGGCCGAAATTCCCGGAGATATAAAATGTAATGAAGTAATTTCGGTTTTTATCGTATGCCATCATCGGAATCTTTGACAGATAGGCGTCGGCAGCGACACCAACCTCCAGATACCGTGCTGTACTTTTTTCGTGTCCGTATTCAAAACTAACACCTCCTTTGAAATACAGACCAGGATAGAACCTGCTTTCGCCCAGTCCTTCCAGAAAAGGACCACGGCCATAAATATTCGACAAATCGTGTAATGCCGGATTATATCGTTCAAGTACAAGATCGTAGTAATACGAAGAAGTTGTTTGTTTCAGAATGTACAGGTAAACCGGCTTGGCCATAGCTACACTCAGCCCAAAGCTATAAAAGCGACGTACATCGATGCCGCCCCAGTAAGGCTTTTCGTTTAATGTTGTCACACTTCCCAGACCCAGACGCGAAATAAAGACTGAATTCTGTTTGCCATACACAAATTTTCGTGCATCGTCAAACATATACACATTGCCCATTTTTATTTCCTTCGGGTGCTTCATGCCCAGCATGTCGAAATCAATAAAGCGTTGCGAATACACGGTATTTTGCGCACCCCACCGGCCACCCAGCCCAAGTCCTTCGCTATGTGCTGTAATATGAAATGTCAATTCGTTTTTTAAAATAAAACCACGTTCATCACCTGTCAACCCAACTTCCTGGGCCGAAAGGTGAAAAACAGAAAACAGGCTTAGAAACAAGCCTGTTATGTAAAATCGTGCTTTCATGATGCCATGTCAGGCCGCATCAGGCCCGAAATAAATTAACCTCGGTTATTTTCAACGGGAACAGTGTTCTGTACACTGCCATTGTGATAAGCCGGGCATGTATGCTGTGAACGACAGCTGGCAAACATAGCAATCATTAAGGCAGTAACAAAAACAATCGCAATCGCTTTTTTCATAGGAATTATGGTTTTAAGGTTCAAAAATAATCATTTCTGCGAAATCAGGCAAATAAAATGCGTATTTTTACCCACTGATTTACTAACAAAACGTTTTTTCTCAAAGCTTTATTGCATGGCAACCATCGAGCCAAAAATTGAAGAGTCATGGAAAGCACTGCTATCCAATGAGTTCCAACAACCCTATTTCCATTCGTTAAAAGATTTTCTGATTGAAGAAAAAAAGATTCACACGGTGTTCCCTCCGGGTGAACATATTTTCAACGCCTTTAATTTCACCCCTTTCGATCAGGTGAAAGTAGTCATTCTGGGGCAGGATCCCTATCACGGTCGCGGACAGGCACACGGACTCTGCTTTTCGGTAAACCCCGGAATCCCCTTCCCGCCTTCGCTGGTGAATATTTTCAAGGAATTGAAATCCGATCTGGGCATTATGCCACCCGCTTCCGGCGAACTGAGTTCCTGGGCTCGGCAGGGCGTTCTGTTGCTCAATACCGTGCTTACTGTACGCGAAAACACACCTGAATCGCATAAAAACAAGGGCTGGGAAAAATTCACCGACAGCGTAATCCGCCTGATTTCGGAACAAAAAGAACATGTGGTTTTCATTCTCTGGGGAAACAATGCCAAAGTAAAAACACAAATCATCGACACTTCGAAACACTGTATTCTGACTGCGGCTCACCCATCACCTCTATCAGCTACACGCGGATTTTTCGGCTGCAAACATTTTTCTAAAACCAACGAATATCTGATCAGTAAAAACATTCAACCGATCGACTGGCAGCTTTGAAAGCCATTTTTATCATATTGTCCTGTTTACTGTTTGCTTTGCTGACGCAAGGTCAGAAAACAGTTTTTATTGCCATTCATACCGGAGAATTTACCAATGACAGCACCGAAAAACTGATTGGCCAGATTCTGCCTTTTCCCGATTCCAACGCTGTTATAAGTCACCTGGAAGATCTGCGCCACAAGGATTTTTCAAACGGATATTTGTATGCACATTATTCCATGATCAGACCATGGTCCGACGTTTCGCCCTATGTTGAATATTATCGCGGAAACAAAGTTTTCATTCGTTCTGTAACTACCGGAAATGCCGATGAATCCATGCTTCGGAGCATTGGATATTCTGAAAGAAAAATTGCAAAATGGGAAAGCCCCGATCCGGAGCGGATTCTGGAATGGGAAAACAAAATTGTTTCGTATTACGAAAACATCGGATACCCTTTCGCCGGTGTTGCATTTCAGGTAGATTCTATTTTTCAGGATTCGGTTAATGCCTCGTGGAATGTAAAAACCGGCCCTATGATTACGTTTGACAGCATAGTCATGAAAGGGAAATATAAACCGTCCGGAAATTTTGTTTCATCGTGGCTGAATATTGACAACGGAAAACCGTACGACGAAAAGAAAATTGCAGCATCGCGACAACGGCTTTCCATGAGCGATCTGATTGAAGAAGAAAAACCCATGCAGGTGCATTTTTCCGAAGGAAAAGCAAAAATATATCTGTATCTGAAAAAGAAAAAAGCGAATCAATTCGATGGAATCCTTGGTTTTTCGCCCGATGCAGCCAATCCGGCCAAAATAGTTTTTAACGGCGATATGAATCTGAAGCTGGCAAATTCATTCAATCACGGCGATGTGATTGCGATGCGCTGGAAAAGCAGTGCCAACCGATCGCAGGAAATGAATGTAAAAGCATCGGTTCCTTTTCTTTTCGGGCTGCCCATGGGCCTGAACGGCTATCTCGATATTTACCGGCGCGACACCACGTATGTAAAAACCAAACAGCATTACGGGGTGAATTTCTTTACTGGCATTGCCACCGAAATAGAATTTTTTGCCGAAAACACCGAAAACCGCGTGCTTGATCAATCCATTTTTGAAGCTGCAACCGTATTACCACCATGGGCCGACAGCCGCACCACGGCAGGCGGTTTGAGAATTTACTGGCCGGCGGTCGATCAGCTGATCATTCCGCATACGGGATTTATTGCCGAAGTTGAAGCATCGGTGGGCAATAAAAAAATGATTGAAAGCAGCGAAGCACCGCCACAGCTCTACGATGGAGTGGATATGGAAAGTGTTGTATGGAAAAGCACCGGTGCCCTTTCGCTTTTTAAACCAGTGCTTGGTTCGCTGCATATCATGGGCTCTTCGCGCTTTGGATTTACCGATGCATCGGAATTATTCGAAAACGATTTGTTCCTCATCGGAGGTCTGCAGCTGATGCGCGGTTTCGATGAAAAAAGTTTACCGGTATCGGCCTATTCGGTTTCAACAGCAGAGCTGCGTTTTTTTCTGGAAAAATTCAGCTATCTGGCGCTGTTTGCCGATTACGGCGCCACACGACAAATGGTGAACAAACAATTTCAAAACAAGTATTATTTCTCAACCGGAGCAGGTCTCACTTTCAGCACAAAGGCCGGCATTTTCAGTTTGTATTATGCACTGGGCAAACAAAATCCGGGCGACTTCTCCATCCGCAACGGCAAAGTGCATTTTGGCTTTGTAACAAGGTTTTAAAAGGATTAACAAAAAGCCAGCTGTTATTTCCTGCAAAAAATATTATACTTCAGAATACACCAAAGGGCTCTGAATCCGTCTTTCCAGCCGATTTTCTTACCTTCTTCGTAGGTTCGTCCATAATAGGAAATACCGACTTCATAAATGCGCACATTTTTCACTCTGGACACTTTTGCAGTCACTTCGGGCTCAAATCCGAATCGGTTTTCACGGAGATTAAGACTTTTTATTATATCAGCTTTGAAGAGTTTGTAGCATGTTTCCATATCAGTTAAATTCAGATTGGTAAACATGTTCGAAACCCGCGTAAGGAAGCGGTTCCCGATTGAGTGCCAATAAAACAGAATCCGGTGCGGATTGCCACCCATGAAACGTGATCCAAAGACTACATCTGCATTTCCTTCAATGACTGGTTTCAGCAGATCGTTATATTCGCGCGGATCGTATTCCAAATCAGCATCCTGAATGATAATGTAATCACCGGTTGCTTCTTTTATTCCACGATGCAATGCAGCACCCTTGCCCATGTTTTTGGGCTGCGAAAATATTTTAATGCCCGCTTCAGGATGAGCATCAGCATACTGCTCAAGAACCTCAATCGTATTATCTTTCGAAAAATCATTTACAATGATGATTTCTTTTCTGATATCTTCAATAAGTCGTACATCGCTGATCCTGTCAAGAATGAGGTGTATGGTCTTTGCTTCGTTATAGGCCGGAATAATAATGGAGATGCTCTGCACTTTTTTTTGTTTCAAAGTTATACTATTTTACGATATCTAATGGATTTGAAATTAGTACATGAAAAATTATGTAAGTTTGTATAAAAAATTCAGATGAATCAAACCATGAATAAAACTGGGATTAGTGGAATTTCACTAGTCGCATTCATTTTTATAGCAGCATTTATTGTTTTCAGCAACTTTTTGTTTTTTCCTCATCAGATTATTTGTTACGATGTATATGGATATTACTTATATCTGCCGCAAACTTTCATTTATCATGATCTGAGTATGCATCAGCCAGACACGGTGTTTGAATTGCTGAAACAATACAACAACAGTTCAACTTTTTATCAGGCCAATCTGCTGCCCGACGGTGACTATGTGATGAAATACACCATGGGACTTGCAATATTATATGCACCATTCTTCTTTATTGCTCATGCGCTGGCTCCGGTTCTGGGTTACGCAGCCGATGGATATTCATTCCCATATCAGCTTTCCATGCTGATCGGAGGACTTATTTATACTCTTACCGGGTTGTGGTTTTTGCGAAAAGTCCTGCTCCGTTTCTTTAGCGAAAAAATTTCTGCTATATCTCTTCTGCTGATTTTTGCCGGCACCAATATTATTGTCCATTCAGCCATGTATGGACAAAACGCCATGTCGCATAACCAGCTGTTTTTTCTGTATTGCATGGCGTTGTGGTTTACGCTGAAATGGCATGAAACCTATAAAATCAAATGGATTGTTTTGCTTGGAATTGTCTGCGGACTGGCTATTCTGAGCCGGCCAACAGAAATTGTCATTCTGATCATTCCAGCATTATGGAATGTGTTTTCGTGGAAAAGTTTTAAAGAAAAAATCGCTGTCTTACGCACCCATTTCGGACAAATAATTTTATTCGGGGCCATCGTTTTTTCGATTGGATTCTTACAACTGATCTATTGGAAAATTCATACAGGTCGTTTTCTGTACTACAGTTATGGAGCCAATCCCGGAGAAGGACTTGAATTGTTCACGCCCTATATTTCGCAGTTTTTATTCAGCTTCAGAAAAGGTTGGATTATTTATACACCAATCATGATTTTTGCATTTGCCGGTTTTTATTTTGTGTATAAAAACAACCGGAAAATTTTTCTTCCATTACTGGTCTATACTCTATTCAATTTATATCTCATTTCGTCGTGGAGCACATGGTGGTACGCACAATCATTCAGTCAGCGGCCCATGGTGCCGGCTCTGGCTATCATGATAATACCACTCGGTTATTTTCTGCAATGGATGTTGCAGCGAAAGATTTTGCTGAAAACTTTTTTATCCGTTATAATTGCTTTTCTGGTGTTTCTGAATATTTTTCAGATCTGGCAGTTCCACGTCGGAATCATTGATGG
Organism: uncultured Bacteroidaceae bacterium; assembly: GCA_964429475.1. Lineage (GTDB taxonomy): Bacteria > Bacteroidota > Bacteroidia > Bacteroidales > DTU049 > GWF2-43-63. The sequence continues at coordinate 6,531 of CAYSCE010000046.1, forward strand.
AGAGCGGATGACAAAAGCCTATTATCAGAAAATATTTCTTAAAACCAGTGTCAGTGACGAATATAAAAAGTTGTTACTGATTGATCGCGCCTATTATGAAGCCAATGGATTCACCAATATGAATGAGTACAATGGCCGGTTTTTGAAAACCGAAAGTTTCGAAAATCAGCCTGCATTTGATACTATAGCAGCAGTTGACGGAAAATCATTTGCAACACTGACTCAGCGTGATTCCTATTCAGTTCCGGTTGAGGCAACCTATTCCGACATCACTTCCTGCGATCATGCATGGATACGCGTGGGAATCAGTATTTATCCGGTCACCAGCCCCGACTCTTTAAAACTGGCTCTGGTAGCGCATTTTGCACATAAAGGATTTGCCTATCATTATCGCACAATCGAATCTCCGGCCATGCAGCTGAAACAAGGAGAATGGAACAGAGTTTATTTCAATTATCTGACACCTGAAGTCAGAAAAAAATCAGATCTGTTCAGAACTTTTCTGTGGAATATGTCGGGTGGAACTGTGCTGGTGGACAAACTCTCAGTAGAAGTGTTTGAGCCCAAAACGCAACACTGATTCGATTAAAAATCAGGACAAGCCTTTTTATAAAACCTTTTACCGCGATGGAAATTTGAATTGCCGTGTTTGCACTGGCCTTTGGCAAAACTCATTTTCCAGCTTAAATATATATCACTGCCATAAAAATCGAAAAAGCCTGTCCACGATGAAAAATAATCGGTGCCAATGGTCAGATTCCATACGCGCAGAGCCACGCCCATGCGCAGCCGGTCCCATTCGTACAGCGATAGCGGAAAACTTAATTCAATGCGCCTTTTTTCATAGCGTGGTGTAAAACTCAGCTGCGTCGGCCGAATAACCGAATTTTTAAAAAGCGGCATCGGATACACAAATGATGTATTGAAAAACCAATATCCTACCGGATGAAATTCATACTGCAATGCAACTGCGGTCGGAAGTCCAATGGTGAATTCGCGCTCCGATGCTTCGGTTGATTGGCCAAAGCGGGTATTGAATTCTGTTGTAAATCCGTCGACACTCTGCGGATCGAAACGATTGAATCCGGGCCAGTAGGTCTGCGCCTGATCGTAGCTGTACACAAATGCGTTATCGCGAAACTTTACATAGCCCAGATCCAGAATGCTGATGCCAACACGATATTTGAACGAGCTCCACCCTTGCGCACATAATCTCTTCACGCGCAATGTGCCGTTGCCATCGCGTTTTTTCTGAAATTCGAAACCGAGATCCATCGCCCAGCCTCCGCCGAAAGTAAGGCCGCGATCAGTTGTATATTCATTGTCGGAATAATCCATCGGCATGGCTGCGCCGTATTCTGCTGTCATTTCTTCCACCGATAAAGTGGAATCATCATATACAATATAATTGGCGTACGGAACATTAAAATACGATCCGCCCAGGCCCTGCGTTTTTTTTAGTGTAGCGCCGACTGCATAATATTTGTCTGAAAAAGTTTTCAATACGCGTGAATACGAAAAAGCCAGCTCGGCCCACGACAATGCGGACACTTTCATGTCGCGGATTTCGTAATATTTGTCGTGCTGCGGGTCAAAGTCAATTCCTTCGTATAAAAATTTCGAAGTATGGTATTCAATGCCGCGCAGGCTGCCGGCTCCGCGCACCGACATCTGAAAACCGAATGCATCAATGCCGCGGTTCAGCATAAACGATGGCAGTTCAACCCGAGTGCTGAAATTGGCTTTCAAATCTGTTTTACGATCGTAATGATCTTTCAGAGCTGGCTTCTCATCACCGAAATCGGCAGCAGGGGTCAGTATTTCGCCAAAGTACAGTTCCTTTTTAGGCACGTAGTAACTATTGTTCTCGCCAAATGCATCCAGTGTAATAAGATTGACATCGAGCCAATACTTTGAATTCACCATTGATGCAGGATTGATGAACGTTGAATTGATTCCGGCGTAGTTGCTGTTGACCACACCCCACATTTCCTGTGCCTGTATCTGAAAGGCAAACATCACTGATAAAAACAACAAAATAAACCGTTTCTTCATAGGCTGCAATATGATTGGGAACGAAAATACAAAAATTCTTAATACTTTAGCAACATGTTTCAGTACATTGTGTTCAGGTTCATGCAGTCGTTGCTGCGCATCATGCCATTCCGGCTGATGTATTGCCTTTGCAGTTTCAACGGATTTCTGCTGCATCATGTCATCCGCTACCGGCGCAAAGTGGTGTACCGGAATCTGCACGCAGCATTCCCTGAAAAGACAGATAAAGAAGTTAAAAAGCTGGCACGTGGCTTCTACAGCTATTTTGCCGACATGTTGTTTGAGGCCGGAAAAGGCTATCAGATGTCGCGCAGGAATCTCGAAAAGCGCTACAAAGTGGTGAATCCCGAAATCATGGATCAATACTTTACTGCGGGCAAAAGCGTGATTTTCGATATGGCTCATTTCAACAACTGGGAATGGACTACCGGCGTTTTCGGCGAGGTGTTTAAACATAAAATATTTGCGGTGTACAAACCCATGCGTAATACGCGCATCGATGCGTTCATACGCAAATGCAGAAATCACCGCAATTACAGCGTGGTGCCGCTGGCCAATACCGGCCTCATGTTCCGCAATATCATGCAACAGCCATCGGCCTTTGTGATGGCTTCGGATCAGTCACCCATTCAACTCGACAAAGCGCATTGGGTTGAATTTCTGCATCAGACCACAGGATTTCTGCACGGTCCCGAGACCTATGCACGCAAATTCGGTCTCGCTGTGGTGTTTTTGCGCGTGCTGAAAACAAAACGCGGCTATTACGAAATTACCATTGTGCCTATCACTGACGATGGTAAAGATACCGCCGAAGGCTACATTACGGCGCGTTATGCGCAGTTGCTTGAAGAAACCATTCATATGCAGCCTTCGCGCTGGCTGTGGTCGCACAAACGATGGAAAAAAACAAAACCTGCAGACAAGGAAATTATTAAAATCAAATAAATGAAAAAGCTCATTTTTGCATTGGTGCTGATGACATCTGCAGTCACAATGCTCGCTCAGGAAAGCACCTATCAGGGTGTCATCGATCATTTCTTCACGACATATAAAAATGACGGACCTGAAAAAGCCATAGACTACATTTTTTCAACCAATCCGTATCTCGAATCAAACACCGAACAGGTAACCACCATTAAGCTGAAACTGGCTACTGCAGTAGCTGTTATTGGCGATTACTACGGTTTCGATCCGGTAATTGTGAAAGAACTAGGCCCGTCGATGACGGTTGGAACCTATATGGTACGATACAAACGACAGCCGATTTTCTTTACATTTATTCTGTACAAACCCGATAAAATCTGGCAAATACAAACCCTCCGCTTCGACGATAAAATTGAAGCATTGCAGATGTCGGAGTTTGATAATGTTGCGGGTGAGAAGTAGTGAAACTGAGTTGGGTATAGTCTTTTTTATAAATTAAGGAGGGGTTTAGTCTTCAATACTAAACCCCTCTTGTTTTATGAATATCCTCGAAAATCATCAATAGTCGTAGCCGTAGTTATAATAGGAATATTCACTCCAGCCCGAACGCATACGGCTGTAATAGAAAAGTGATTTGCAATACTCATCCATTTCTATCTGGCCATCGTCATCTTTTCCAAGGCGCCCGAGATATGTTTGGGTAATCAACGGATCGGTAATAATTGAATCATCGAGCGGGAACGGGCCTGTTACAGCCAGTTTCCAACCGTTGTCGGAGTTGCCGCGTTTAAAGAAATACATATAGCCGGAATGTCCCTTGAATTCAACCTTGATTTTCTGAAGGAAAATGATAGAGTCGCCGGGATACAATTCATTTTTCACAGCAGCTGTAGCAAAAAACAATTGATTCAGACAGGTGGAATCAAATACATGCAGCGCGTTTTTCTCTTTCAGCATGAGATAAATTTCTCCTGCCACAAACGGATCGCGTGAAAGCCGCGTCCACACTGTATCCTGGACCGCAATTTTATTTTTGTCCATGGTCATCATGGCGCTGGTGAGCAAAACAGCATTTTTACTTTCAAGTGTCCGCTTGAAAAACGCCGGAATATCAGCATGATCATTATAACACTTGGCCAGAATAGCCATCAGCAATTCGTGCGTCGGAACAGCATTGTAATGATCCCTGTTTTCAAATACCGGAGGGGCTGGCACTTCGGCTGGTGCATCTGTGAAAGCCTCAACAAAATCGGTATACACTTCAGAACCATAGGTTGGCATGACTTCTTCTTCGCAATAGCAGTTGTCAACAACGCCTGATGTTTTAAAGCGTTTTTGTTCCTCAACCGCATCCGAGATGATACTTTTATAATGATCTTTCAGAATTTTTTTGTCAACCAGATTACTATCGAGTAAGGTATTCAACAAAACATACACACTTTTTTTGTATTCGGGATATTTGGCATAATTCAATAATGCCGGGAAAAGTGTAGCCGTAAGTTTCAGTGAGTCAAACAAAGAGGAGTTACATAAAACAAGTTGTCCGGCCGACTCATACAATGGTGTGTCGTACTCGAGCAGTTTCAAAAATGCATCGTAAGCATACTGAGTTTTCTGGCGGCACAGCACGCGTAAAATGGCTTGTTGTAAATTGGTGGAATCAACTGACACTTTGTAGAGTTTTACCATCGCGTCGGTAAAATCTCTGCTGGTAATGCTGCTCACATTACTAATCAGATCGGTTTTTACTGATGTTTCCATTTTTTGAAACCGTTCCGACAGCAACAGCTTCAGCAGCTCCGATTCACAGGTGTTATCAATCTTTTGAGTAGAGTACGCTTTTTCCGCCATGTTCCGGCGGGTGGAATCTTCGCTGGCGAGATCTTCGAGGTACAACTTATTTTTTGGCTGAAAAATGTTCAGACCGATAACAGTATCCAGTGGCTCAAAGTTCTCGAAAAAGGCTTTTGACCAGCCTGTCAGACCTGTTTCACTGTCGGCCTGAACAGTAACCGTGTATTGGCTGCCCCCCTGAATAATCTGTTTTTCGTAAATACAACGCGATACGGCTGTATCGGTGTAAGTGATAAATACATCAGAACGGTCGGGGCTGACCTGTTTTTTGGTGTAATCAACCTTCATTGATCCATACATGCCCGAAAAATCCCGTGTTCGTTTCTGCGTTGTATCAATGTATGTGTATCGCGGAAAACGATAATAGCTTACTTTGGCATATTCGGGCGAATAAGTCGAGGAAAAAGTTTTTGTTTCACTCGATCCATAGAGCTCTTCATTACCTCCGACCTCATCATCAAAATATCCCATCAGCAATTCCATCAGGTTAAGAAAATATTCCTGATTCGCTTTCTCTACCTGCGGAAGAGACCGTGTTTTAAAAAACAATGTTGTATCGGTGTACAAAGTAAATTCTTTATCTGCTGGATAAGCAATCCATTGGAAGCTGTTGAAAAATTCAGTTGGGACAACACTGTCCTTCGAGGAAACAGCCAGCGTTACATAGCGGTTGTTATTCAATGTTGCACGCACAAAAAAATGAATATCGCCTGAATTACCATATCCTTCGGCAACGGGGAAGGGTGTTGTTGCGGTCTGTTTTACTGTAAAGGTGTCTGCGTCTTCGTTTTCGAAGAATTCCCTGATGATGGCTTCGAGTTCAAAAGCATCTTCTTCGAGATAATCGTAATCGTTATAGGTTGCTACAATCACTTTATAGCGCCGGTCGCCGCCTTTGTCAAAGGCATATATTTTCAGCGCATCCGAAGAATTTGCAACCGGCCCCTGAGCGAAATTTTTCTCAATAATACGATTTCCGGGCAACCCCACCTGAATGCCTAAGTTGGCATCGGAATAAGATTGAATGGATTCGGGCAGTGCAGGAGCAAATTTTATGGAGCTGAAAAATGTTTTTGCACTTTTCGAAACAGCATATTTTTCCAATCCCGATACTTTAAAAATAATGATTTCCTGTCCGGTGGTATACAACTGTGCCCTCAACGAATTTCCCTCGCGGGTTTCGGTTACGACTTCGATACCGTTAATTCCCTTTGAAAGCGATATTTTCTTTCGTTGTACAATTTCACCGGGGACACATTCAAACAAAAGACTGTCCTGCAGTTTCAACAATTCAGCGGGCGTAGAACCCGAGAAAAAATCATTGGGACGAACACGTATTACTTCATAGGAGCCACCATTCACCATATCGGGTGAAAAATACATGTTTTTCCTTTCTCTGGTGGAAATAGAATAAACGTGTTCGGGCATAGAAACAAAAAAGGCTGAATCGGCAGGAGCAAAAGATTTGTAGGATAAAGTATAGCTCAGATTTTCGAATTTCTTTTTTTTATTTATACCGGCCTTGGTCAGTTTGTCTATCACCGGTTCAACAGTATAGCCTTTCTGACGAAGCAAACTCACTACCCCGCTGTCGCCTCCGAGATGGCCGGCGCCAACACCGCAAAAAACACTGTTCTCGCGCATCAGCGCATCGAGCGAGTCAGCCTGGTTTTTGTTGCGGGCCACAATAAAATATTTATATCGGCTTTGCGACATACTCTTGCGCGATAAGGAATCAATTTTATCAATATCCTGCCGGCGGTATGCCGATTCTATATCCTCAATGGATGGCGTATTTGAACTCCCGCTGCCATAACGGCCTCCGTCCTTCATGTCTTCTTTAAGCGACAGCATTTCAAGGCGAAAAGATTCAGTAAAGTCTTCAACACCGGTAACCTTTTTTTTCAGTTTCTTGCCACTCTGGAAAATAAACAAATCGAGGTAGGTGCTTTCCTCATATTCTTCGCCGGTAAAAGAGCTGCGGAACATGAGATCATTCGATATACCATCGGCGCTGGTGAGAAGTTCACGAAAATAGTACTCGTGAAAACTATCCGACTCCGTCAGTTTTTTATAAAAATTCCCATCACCTCCGGAATAATACTGATTCTCAAAATCGGGATTCAGAATTGTCTGCAGCATTACACTCAGCATGGAGTCCGGGTTAATTTCAAGCGCCACCATATCAACCGATTCGATGGCATCGAAGAAAGTGTCTGGTAGCCGAAAGGCCAGCCGGTCACTCACATGCATGGTTCCATATAAATAAGATGGTTTGCTGAGTCCGTTTCCGGAGATTTTATACAACAGCGAACCTCTGGTTTCATCCTGCGCTGAAACAGTTGAGAATGAAAACCATACAAAAGCAAAAAGACTGAAATGAAGTAGTTTTTTCATACTAAACTTTTACTAAAATAATCGAACGTAATATTACGAAAAAAAGTATCATTAAACCCTCTGGGAAAATTATTTTTCTTCAAAGAAAAATTTTATTTGAATAAAAATCAATTATTTATAAAGCAGTTTGATAAATTTGATGATGAA